>JAGLQA010000697.1 GCA_023137075.1 Candidatus Aminicenantota bacterium | reverse complement strand
CAAATTGAGAAAAATCTTATTGATTATTCTGTTAATTTATCTGATTCTTTCTGCCTGCTGTTCTTACCGTTACCTGAACCGTCCCTTCAGCGACTTTTCCGGCGCGGCAGACCTGATCGGTAAGAATACACTTTACATTTTCGAGCAACTGCAGGAAGAAGAAATTTTACTGCGCATCGCGGAGTCCACCAAAAAGGAACGGCTAAAACCCTCGGATTTAGAACCGAAGGTCATAACCACGGCCCATCTGGAACTACGAAAAGTACTGATCGAGTACATCGTGAATTACACGAAGTTACTTGAATCGGTCATCATCAAAGAGTATGAAAAAGATATTGCCGGCAACGCGAAAAAGGTAAATGATAACCTGAAAAATATCAGTGTCAATCACTATGAATTTCTCTCGCCAAAAGAGACCGGAATTATGACCGCCCTTGCCGCCGCCCTTCCCGAAGCGCTTACCGCGGTTCGGAACCGGCAATTTGTTCTGAAGTTTATGAAGCAACACGACCCGCTGATCAAAAAATTGACCGCCGTGCTTCAGGATGAACTGGAATCCACCCGGCAGATGCTCAATAATTTTTACTCGCGGCAATTCCTGGTTACGGCAGTCGAACCCTGGCCCGGCGCCCAGGCTAAGCGGGAAAAATTCGCCAAATTGGGTGCGAAAATCTTAGATCGAAAGCGCAAAATCAACGTGATATTGGATGATCTGATCAAGGCTGTCGCGATTATCCACCCCACCCATCAGAAACTTTTGGCCTTTGTCAAAACCAACAAGGGGCCGCTGCGCACCCTAACCGGGCTGGTTAACTATGCGGCCCGGATCGAGGCCAGGTACATCGATTTTTCAAAAGAAAAAAGGAATTAGACCGATGAACGAATTGGACAAAGAATTATCGTTAATACTTGAGAAATTGGAATATCTTTACTACAAGACCGAAGAGCCGGAAGAAGAAGAGAAGCTCCTCATATTCCATAAAAACATGAGTGAAAAATTGGAAACCCTGGTCAGGGCTAAATTTGATAAGAATGATAAATATTATAAGAGAGTGATAGACAGGCTGCGGAAAGTGAACCGGGAGATAAGGAAACATTTGGAGACCCAGGTCAAGATCGTGGAATTATTCAGGTATTTGACCAATCTGACCGAGCAGTTGGACGCGGTTATCTTCGGCTGGACGCAGCCGGTCAAGGCCAGGTGAAAAGACGAATGTTGAATGATATAAACAAAAACCTACGACTGAGATACCAAATCGGCAATCGTTTGAAAGAATTCCGGTTGTCGATAGAAAGAGGAAGGAATATAAATACCGGGGAATTTTCAGAAAAGGTTGATATTCAGCGAAATAAATTACAGTTTTATGAAGAAGGAAAGCTGCTCCCGGATTCCAATGACCTGTTAAAGTTACATCTTAATTTCGGCTTAAATATAAACTGGTTATTATCCGGCAAAGGTGATATGATTTTAAGAACTACCCTCAAAAAAAAGGGGGAATACAAGATTTCCCCCTACAAAGGATTTCCGCCCAAACGTAGGGGTGAACCTTGTGTTCACCCGGAGTTCTCGGACAACCTGTTGAAACGCGCCCCCGTTTCGTCCTGTTATAGTAAATTAAAAAAAAATCAAGTATAATTTACTGTGCGGCAAAAAAAACAGGAGGAATAAAATATGAAATTAAAAAAATCCATTTGGACGGTGGGTTTAATTTTTTTATCATGGCTGCTTTTTTTCATTAATGGGCTTTCCTGCACCATTATTGTCGTGGGAAAGAAGGCTTCGGCAGACGGGTCGGTGATCACCTCCCATACGGGCTGCGGCCCCGAATGCCGGGTACATGTAGTTCCGGCCATGACTTTCAAAAAAGGAGCCCTGGCCCCGGTTTATTACGGTTTGCAGGATGTGAAGAAGCCCTTACACCGGTACGGTGAAATATTGGGCTATATCCCCCAGGTAAAAAAAACCTATTCCTATTTTCATTCCGCGTACTCCCATATGAACGAACATCAACTGGCTATCGCGGAGAGCACCCTGAGCCAGCGAGAAGAACTGCAGGTAGACCGCGAAACCGGTAAACAAATTATGACCATCGAACAGGCCATGGTTTTTGCCCTGCAGAGGTGCAAAACCGCAAAAAAAGCTGTCAAGTTAATCACTTCATTAGTCGAAAAATACGGTTTCCTCCCCTCCTGCGGGCCTGAATCCGAAGCCCTTTGTATCGCCGATCCCGATGAGGCATGGGTCTTAGAAGTTTTCAGTGTGGGCAGGGATTGGGCCCCGGGGAGCGGCAAAGCGGGCGCCATCTGGGCCGCTCAAAGGGTGCCGGATGACCAGGTGGCCATCATCCCGAACTGGAGTATCATCAAGGAAATAAATCTCAGCAAGCCGGATTTTTTCATGGCATCAAAAAATTACAAGCAGGTTGCGATAGACCGCGGCTGGTACGATCCTTCCACCGGCAAGCCCTTTTCCTGGCAGGAAGTTTACTCCCCGACACTAAGAGAGTGGGGACTAAGCCGGTTCTGGCTTTTCTTCAGCACCGTGGCCCCTGCTTATAAAAAATGGCCGGATAAACGATTAAATAATCCCATGAAGAACTACGACGCTTATCATCAATACTTAGAACCGGCATCCTTTTATCCCTTTTCCCTTAAGCCGGAAAAGAAGCTGTCGGTGCAGGATGTCATTGCGTTTCAACGTTCCGTATATCCCGGCACCATCTACGACATGACGGCTGATCATGATTGGTTGGTGCCTGACGAAAAAGGCGGTTTTAAGAAAAGTTCCCTGACCACGCCCTTTCCCACAAGGGATATGAGAGAACTGTTAGACATTACTTACCGCCGCATGGTATCCAGGGGCGGATACGGTATGGTGGCCCAGTTAAGAAGCTGGCTGCCGGACCCGGTTGGCGGCGTTTACTGGTTTTATTTAGACAACCAACACACTTCCACCTATGTTCCGATTTACGCGGGCGTGCAAAAGATTTCACCTTTTTATAAAACTTACGATCCCGATAAATTCAGTGAAAACTCCGCCCGCTGGGTCATCGACTTCGTGGACAACCTGCTTTACTTAAAATGGCAGGCGGCCATCAAAGATTTGCGAGCGGTACGCGATCCCTTAGAAGCGAAATTCTTTAAAGACCAGGCCGGGATCGATGCCGAGGCGCTGAGAATTTATAAAAAATCTCCCGGGAAGGCGAAAAAATTCCTGAGCGATTATACCTGGAAAAGCATGGAACGGGTGGTTAAGATGTATAAAGAATTACGCAGCCTGCTCATTACGAAATACACCAACAACAAGCAGGGCGTTTAAATTTTTAAAAAAAGACCGGAATAGTTGCAAAGTCGGATTTTATAGTGTATAATATAGATATGAAAAAGAAGCATTTAAATAGCCTTTCCATCTCTCCCCCTTAATATAAATACATATCTCCCACCTTAACTTACAGGTCCCCCGCTACATGGGGGACCCCCGCCTTTTCCCCTTGCATAAATTTCTCATTGCGGTTAAAATAGCAATTGCAGGTTATAATGAACGATAAAGGTAGAAAAAAGGTGTCAAACCATTCATATCGGTACACCCTTGACACAATCCCCAATCCCCTTTTTGAAGTAAATGAAAATTTAGTTATTATAATGGCAAACAAGGAAACGCTCAAAAGATGGCCTTCGCTTATTGAAGGGAAAAGTTATTCTTATGAAATTCTAACCTGTTCGAAAGATAAACCGGACGACTGCATTATTGAAAAAACCTTTAAATTAAAGCGTCCCCAATCCGCCGAGATACAATCAACAAAGGGCGACATCTTTAAAATTAAGACCAATTTTGTGAAAGAGAAGAGTTCATCAAAAGTCGTGGTCCATATACAGGATATTTCCGACCGAAAAGAGACCGAAGAAGCTCTGGCCTATGAAAAACACCTGCTCCACACATTGATGGATAACGTGCCGGATGCCATCTACTTTAAAGATTTGCAAAGCCGGTTTATCCGCGTCAGCAAGCAGATGGCCGAACTATTCGGTGTAGACGCACCCACAAAACTCCTGGGCAAAACCGACTTCGATTTTTTCACCGAAGAACATGCCCGGCCGGCCTTCGAGGATGAGCAGAAGGTAATACAAACAGGTTTACCGATATTTAGAGAGGAGAAGGAGACATGGCTCACCGGGCGGGAAACCTGGGCTTCAACGGTTAAACTGCCCATGCGTGATGAGAGGGGGCAAATCAGCGGTACCTTCGGTATCTCCCGGGACATCACGGAACGGGTACGGTCCGAAAAAGATTTGCAGCGGGCCAAGGAAGCCGCCGAAAGCGCCAGCAGAACCAAGAGTGAGTTCCTGGCCAATATGAGTCACGAGGTTCGCACCCCGTTAAACGGTGTTATCGGTATGATCGATCTCCTATTAGACACGGAGCTCTCCCGGGAGCAGAGAGAGTATGCCGGGATGGCCAAAAAAAGTGCCTTCTTACTTTTAGAAATCATTAATGACATCCTTGATTTTTCCCGGATCGAAGCCGGAAAGCTCGAATTCGATATGGTGAACTTCGACTTCGCTGCCATCATCGATGATATCAACAATATCCTGGGAATGAAAGCGCGCAGGAAAAACCTGGAATTGGTTTGCCGGATCGAACCTGGTTTTCCACATTTACTGGTTGGCGACCCGGGGCGGCTGCAGCAGGTACTGACTAACCTGGTCGACAATGCTATAAAATTCACCCGCCGGGGAAAAGTAGCACTCCATGCCGGTATAGAGAAGGATGAGGAGGACGACCGGGTCATACTGCGTTTTGTCATAAAAGATACCGGGATCGGAATCCCGGCAGACCGGCTCGATTCTCTTTTCCAGGCTTTCACCCAGGTTGACGGCTCATATTCCAGGAACTTCGGCGGCACAGGTCTCGGTTTAACCATTTCGAAAAAAATGGTTGAACTGATGGGTGGTCAAATCGGTGTGGAAAGCGAAGTGGGAAAGGGTTCCACCTTCCGGTTTACCGTGCACTTAAAAAAGCAGCATACCCGGAATGGAAACGGAAGGAAAGCGGCGGAATCTCGAAACGCTTCCCTTCCTATCTTAGATATCGCGAAAGAAAACGGCAGGAACGTCCGTATCCTGCTGGTAGAAGATAACCCGATCAACCGGAAACTGGTTATCCGTCTTTTACAAAAGTCAGGATACCTGGCCGATGCGGTCAACACCGGTCTGAAAGCCATACAAAAGGTCAAATCGACTCATTATGACCTGATATTAATGGACATCCAGATGCCCGAGTTGGACGGCATCGAAACCACCCGGCGTATCCGCGGTTCATCTCAAGGCGCCACGGCTGTCGACGTACCGATTATTGCCCTGACCGCTCACGCCATAAAGGGAGACCGGGATAAATGTTTAAACGCCGGTATGAACGACTATATGTCAAAACCTTTCGATATTGTTAAATTCGCCGAAATCATCGCCCGCTGGCTTACGCAAAAGAAATAAAAAAAATTTCTTGTTGAAATAATCGGTTATTTCTAATAAAATATAGCTAAGATTAATCGAAAAAATATGGTGATTTTTTTAAATTAAGGAGAAAGCCTATGATATTGAATAACCAACCAGGGTACAGGGGCAACCTGGTCAAAATCGCGACAATCATACTACTAACATTCGGTTCACTTACGGCTGGTATTATGGCCGAAACAGTCAATGACTGGGAAAACCCGGCAGTAGTCGGCAGGAATAAGGAAGCGCCCCGCTGTTTCTTCATCCCCTACGCGGATATCAAAACCGCTTTACAAAACGATCCCGTGACGTCACCTTTTTATCAATCCCTGAACGGTACCTGGAAATTCAACTGGGTGAGGAAGCCGGCCGACCGCCCCGTTGATTTCTACAAAGATGATTATGATACTACCGGTTGGCACGATATCAACGTCCCCGGCAACTGGGAATTGCAAGGGTACGGTGTTCCTATTTACACGGATACCGATTATCCCTTCCCGGCCAACCCGCCGCACATTCCCCATGATTACAACCCGGTGGGCTCTTACAAACGATTTTTTACGATTCCCGGCAACTGGCAGGGCAGGCAGGTATTTTTACATTTCGCTGGGGTGAAATCCGCCATGTACGTTCGGTTAAACGGCGAGGAAGTCGGCTACAGCCAGGGCAGCAAAACGCCGGCGGAATTTAATATCACCCGGTATTTGCGAAAAGGTCGAAACTCCCTATCGGTGGAAGTGTACCGCTGGAGCGACGGCGCTTACTTAGAAGACCAGGATTACTGGAAAATCAGCGGTATCGAGCGGGATGTGTTTCTCTACACCACACCCAATGTCTACATCAGGGATTTTTTTGCAAAGGCCGATTTAGATAAAAACTATCGTAACGGCAAATTCAGTCTCGATGTGCACATAAAAAATGCCCTGCCCAAAAAGACAGGAAACTATATAGTACAAATCTCCCTCTATGGACAGCCAGGAACTAATGCCCCCGCCCCTACCCACGCAGTGGGCTCATCAAAGGTTTTTGGAAGTC
>JAGLQA010000696.1 GCA_023137075.1 Candidatus Aminicenantota bacterium | reverse complement strand
CCCATGGGCATGTCGCTGCGCAAAGCCATTTTTGAAGTCGGCGGTGGACCCGTTAAAGACAGAACGATCAAAGCCGCCCAGTTGGGAGGCCCATCAGGAGGATGTATTCCCGAACGGATGTTCGATATTCCAATCGATTACGAATCCATCAACAAAACCGGCGCCATCATGGGTTCCGGCGGCATGGTTATTATGGATGAAACCAGTTGTATGGTAGATATTGCCAAATTCTTTTTAGAATTTACCGCTGATGAAAGCTGCGGCAAATGCACACCTTGCCGGGTAGGGTCGAAAGTTTTGCTTGAGATACTGACCCGGATTAGCGAAGGTAACGGTAGAATGGAAGATATCGACACACTGGAGAACCTTTCGAAAACCATTATAGATTCCGCCCTGTGCGGTTTGGGCAAAACGGCCCCCAATCCCGTTCTAACCACATTGAAATATTTCAGGGAAGAATATGAAGCCCACATTATAGAAAAGAGATGCCCGGCAATGGTTTGCAAGAGGCTGACTCCCAGTCCATGCCAGAATGCATGTCCCGCCGGAATCGATGTCCCCAGTTATGTGGCGTTAATTTCCCATAAAAGATACAAAGACTCCTTAGAACTCATCCTTGAAGACAATCCCTTCCCCTCTATTTGCGGCCGTACTTGCACCCACTCCTGTGAGTTTGAATGCACCAGGGCTGAAGTAGATGACCCCATTGCCATCATGTACCAAAAAAGGTTTGTAGCAGACTTAGAAATTGAACGAGCCAAAAAAATAAAACCCTTACCGGTTACAAAAAAAGATAAAGTCGCGATTGTAGGCGCTGGCCCGGCCGGAATGACAACAGCCTACTATTTAAGGCAGTTGGGTTATGCGGTTACTGTCTTCGAAGCGCTGCCTATTGGCGGAGGCATGATGGTTGTCGGCATACCCGAATATCGGCTGCCGCGGGATATCATCAAGGCGGAAGTTGAAGCCATTGCCGCCCTGGGCATAAAGATGAAATACAACACCAAAATAGGGGAAGATATTACCCTGGAGGAATTAAGAAAGGATTTTGACGCCATATTTTTAGGCGTCGGCGCTCACAAGGGAAGAAAACTCGGAATTTATGGCGAAGATAAATATAAAGGCTTTTATGACAGCATTGAATTCCTGCAGGATGTAAACTTCGGCAACAAGAAAAAACCGGGCGATAAAGCAGTCGTTATCGGTGGCGGCAACTCGGCTGTCGACGCTGCCAGGACGGCGTTGCGCCTTGGCGCTTCCGAAGTAAGCATAGCCTATCGTCGCTCACGCGTTGAGATGCCCGCATTTAAAGGTGAAATCGATGCAGCCGAGGAAGAAGGCGTGAAGCTGCATCTTTTAGTAGCGCCTAAACGCATCGTTGGAGCGGAAGGTCATGTTACCGGATTGGAATGCATCAAGACGGAACTTGGGAAACCGGATGCCAGTGGAAGACGCCGCCCTGTACCCATAGAAGGCTCAGAGTATATCATTCCCTGCGATGTCATCATCCCGGCAATCAGTCAAGAACCGGATATCGAAGAATTAATCGAAGAAACAAATCTCAATATTACGGCCTGGAATACTTTTGAAGTAAACCCCAACACTCTTGAAACCAGCATCCCCGGTATATTTGCCGGCGGAGATGCCGTTACCGGGCCGGCGACCATTATTGAAGCCATCGCTGCCGGGCAGAGAGCGGCAGCAGCCATTGATAAGTACTTTGCCGGTGAGAAACTACCGTGGCATTTCAGATCTTTGAGACCCAAAAGATTGATCCCGCAAATAGAAGTGCCCGACGAAGAGCTTGAAAAGTTAAAAAGGGAAAAGATGCCCTGTCTTGCGGCCAAAAAAAGAGCCAAGAATTTCGATGAAGTTGAAACCGGGTATTCCGAGGAA
>JAGLQA010000695.1 GCA_023137075.1 Candidatus Aminicenantota bacterium | reverse complement strand
CCCCGGTACACATCGGGCATTGCCACCTTGTGAATGTGCGGCGCGGCACCGGAACCGCCGGGACCGTCAAACTTATATGCACTAATCTCTATTAAAGAACTGAGATTGCCGTGATAAGCATGATCGACTACGACGGTATCGAGAGAACCGGTATGAATGCGCGCTAAGCGCAGGGCTAAGTCGTTGGCTTCGCTGCCGCTGTTGACAAAAAAACAAACCCGGAGCGATTTAGGGAGGGTGTCGCCCAGGCTTCGGGCATACTCCACGATATTGTCGTGCAGGTAACGGGTGTTGGTATTGAGAATCGCCATCTGTCGCCGGGCGGCTCTGACCACCCGGGGATGACAGTGCCCCACATGACAGACATTATTCACACAATCCAAATAGGCCCGGCCGGATTCATCGTAAAGATACTGTCTTAATCCCCTTACGATCTTAAGGGGCTTTTTATAGGAAACACTGAGAGTGGGCCCTAAGTGTCTCTGTCTAAATGCCAATATCTCTTCGGAACTTCGATTTTCGCTGCCGTAAGCGGGTTCTAAACCGCAGGCCCGGCAAAACAAACCATAGGCAGCAAAGGGGTTTATATGCATCATCTTTTCCAGGACCTTCCCGGCAGGTAGTGCCGAAACCAAAAGATATTCGCTGTCCGGCTCTAAGGTGCGGCGAAAAGCCGACATGGTCACCGATAAACAAAGCCGGGCACCAATCAGGTAAAAAATAATCATTAATTCCGGCTCAGTCAATGGGAAGGCAGCATGGTAACCGCCAATCACGTGGGCAGCTGCGCTTACCACATCCTCTTTGCCCAAAGTGGCATAAGCAGCGGCAATGGCCGCTTCGGAAACGATATGGGTGTAGAGCATATCGCCGAAATCAATGATCCCGCTTATTTTTAATTTTCCTGCATCATCCTTTTCAACCAGTATATTCTGTTCATTGCCGTCGTTATGAGTAATACCGGTGCGCAGGTCGGGTAAAGCAGGCACCACAAAGGTATCGAACTGCAAGAGGAAATGCTCAACTATCGTACGCAGCCGCGGATCTTCTATATATTTTATTATGGGAGTTATCTCCCGCAGGTTTTTCAAATCCCACTTCGATTGCCTATTCACCGCACGATGAGAAAACCCGGTAAGGGCCTTATTCATACTTCCCATTAAATAACCGATATCGCGTAAAAGTTCAGGTGTATGAGGTTGAAAATCACCGTAAAATTCACCCGGTAGAAAGGTCAACATACGCACGAAATGAGTGGTACCCTTTTCTCCTTTTACAGTTGATATTTGTTCCCCATCAATTGTCGCACACACACCAGGGAAGCGAAAATCCTTCAACTGTTGAGTAAGGTGTTCGATTGCCTTGATCTGCATATCCAGCACATCTTTTTCTTCAGCCGAGTTGGAAATTTTAAATACGAATTCCCGGCCCGATTCATCTTTCAAATAAAAATTCTGGTCCGTATAACTGCCAAATTCCTTAGAAGCTATTACGTTAAGTTCGTACAGTTCCCGGGCCAATTCTTTTACGTATTCTCCTGAGAAATGGGGAGATTGCCCGTCATGGGGATCGATATTCGTCATTTTTACCTCTGTTAAACATTTGAAATAATCCCTATTATACTACTTCTTTTCCCTCCCTTCAATCTTGTGTCAGCAATTCTAATTTTGGAAGTTTTTACTAAAACGCTCCCCCACGCATAGGGGATCAGGGGAAACCCGACACTTCTGCGGGTATGGTTTTTAAGTTTTCCTGAAATAATAAACATCTTAGAAATCAAAATTAAAATTGCTGCTTCTCGATCCAAATCCTGGAAAAACCTGTATATTCATGTTATAATAAATTTTTAGGATCTAATGAATCATTCGTTACGACCATGCGTTTGGATAAATTTTGCCGCGATTAGCGAAAACAGGAGGGTTTCCATATGAAAGCGTTGTTCCGTGTATTTTTGTCCGTGCTATCCATGCCGGTTTTCAGCCGTATCTACGGCAGGCTGACGCGAATCAAGCGGCCCCGCTTTTTAGTCCGGGAAATCATCGATTTCTTCAAAGATATCTATAAAATCGACATGGATGAATACCTGGGCAGTCCATCGGATTACGCCTCCCTCTCTGATTTTTTTGTCAGGCCCCTGGACCCCCGAAAAAGGCCTTTGATCCCGAAAGAGGAAATGATTGTTTCGCCTGCCGACGGCGTCATCAGGGGAATCGAGACCATCCATGAGGACAAAGCCACCCAGGTAAAAGGGATGTATTATGCTGTTTCGGATGTGATTCGCGAGCCCATCGATTTCTCTAAGGGCTGGCATCTGGCCACTATTTACCTATCGCCCCGCGATTATCACCGTTATCACTACCCGGTATCGGGAAAAATCAAAGGTTATTGTCATGCCCGAGGTTCTCTCTTTCCGGTTAATTCTATCGGAATGACCTCGGTAAAAAAACTCTTCGCCAGAAACGAACGGGTGGTGACTCGCTTCAATAAAAACGGGCTGCCGCTGTTCACAGTAGCTGTTGGTGCGACGTTTGTAGGCGGTATTCGGATGGTCTTTATCGACAGTATAAAGCGGGATAAGCGCTGGAAGGAGCTTGATTTAGAGGTAAAGCAATTGGATGAGATGGGCCGCTTTGAGTTGGGCTCCACAATAATCCTGCTGGTCCCCAAGGCCCTGGCTCAACCGCTGCCGGGCATCAAAGATCAACCCGTCAAAGTCGGTGACCCTATTTTCTCTCTAAACAAATAGTTCATTTTTT
>JAGLQA010000694.1 GCA_023137075.1 Candidatus Aminicenantota bacterium | reverse complement strand
TTTACTTTTGGATGAAACGAGGAGTTTTTGCTGTATGTTCGAAATTGAAGGGTATCATTTTATTAATAGAGTCTACGTTGACACCCATATAGCAATATACCGGGGAACGAGAAACCGGGATAGCCTCCCGGTTATTGCCAAATCTCTTAAAGCACGCTATCCTACGGCCAAAGAACTAAATCAACTGGAGTATGAATATAATATAGGCGATGACTTAGATATCCCCGGGGTGGTCAAATACTATTCCATCGAAAATGTCGGGTATGGTAAAGCCATCATTATGGAGGATTTCGGCGCCATTTCCTTAGCACGATATATCCGCTCTCACCAGGTGGATATTCAAATTAACCTGCGAATTATCATCGCCGCGGCGGAAATCCTGGCCAATATCCACCGCCGCAATATCATCCATCAAGATATAAATCCATACAACATTCTCATTAATCCGGAAACAAAACAGGTAAAGATTACGGATTTCAGTATCTCCATCCGGGTAAAACGGGAAACCCAGGCTGCCTTGGAACCCGAAGCGCTGAAGGGTACCCTTGCCTATATCTCACCGGAGCAAACCGGCCGGATGAACCGGTCTATCGATTACAGGAGTGATTTTTACTCTTTAGGGGTGACCTTTTACGAAATGTTAACCGGTAAACGCCCCTTTGAGTTAGATGATCCTATGGAATTGGTCCATGCCCATATGGCTCGACAAGCGATCGAACCGCATGAAATTAATAATGCCCTTCCGGCTGTGATTTCTAAGATCGTGATGAAATTGCTTGCCAAGAATGCGGAAGACCGATATCAAAGCATTTCAGGATTAAAAGCCGACTTAGAGGAGTGTTATCGCCAATCAAAAGCGAAAGGCATAATCGAGGATTTTACCATCGGCGAGAAAGATATATCCGATGTTTTCGTAGTGCCTGAAAAATTGTATGGCAGAGAAACAGAGATCGCGTTTTTAAACGAACTTTTTCACCGGGCGGCAAAGGGCGAAAAGATAATGGCTTTTTTTTCAGGACCGGTTGGAATCGGAAAATCGGCCCTTGTGAACGAGATCCATAAACCGGTGTCCGGCAGGCGCTCTTATTTTATCGATGGGAAATATGACCGGTTCGAGAGACATCTTCCCAACAGCGCGATTATCCAGGCATTTTCCAAATTAATAGTGCAGTTGCTTACGACAAAGAGCACCCAATTGGAAAAGTGGAAAAAAGAGATACTCGACGCGGTCGGCAATAACGGGCAGGTAATTATCGATGTTTTGCCGCGCATCAAGTTGATCATCGGTGAACAGCCGGAAGTGCCGGAACTCCCTCCCTTAGAAACAGAAAACCGGCTGAATATGGTATTCAGGAATTTTTTCACGGTTTTTGCCCGGGAGAGTCACCCCTTAGTTCTTTTTTTGGATAATATGCAGTGGGCGGATGATGCCAGTTTGCTTTTGATCGACACTCTATTCGCGGACCCGGAATTACATTATTGCTTATTGCTCGGCGCCTATCGCGAAGAGGAGGTGAACAAATCTCATCTGCTGGCACGCTTGATTAAAAAATGGCAGAGGACCACGGAAGTTGAACCGGGGACCGGGGAATATGCGGCCGCTAAATTAGAGAACCTAACTACCCCGGTTATCGGCCAACTTTTAGCGGACACCCTGCGCTGCACAGAAAAAAAAACAAAAAACCTGGCAGAACTGGTCCACTCAAAAACCAGCGGCAATCCCTTCTTTATCCATGAATTTTTAAAAAAATTACGCGAAGACCGCATGATCGAATTTAAACAGGGCTGGACCTGGGATGTGTCTAATATCCGTCAGGCAGGTATCACGGATAATGTGGTGGAATTGATGACGGAGAAATTGTCGCGTCTCGCGGATGATACCCTGGCGGCCCTGAAGATCGCGGCCTGTGTGGGGATTGAATTTACCCTGTCCCTGATCGCCCAGGTGTCGGGAAAACCGGAAAACGACATTTTAGAAGACCTGGACCAGGCCATAGGTGAAGGCATTCTTTTAAAAACAGGCGAACAGGGAAAATTCTCCCACAACAAGGTGCAGGAAGCGGTTTATTTATTAATGGGCGAAAAAGAACGGCGGGAATTGCACCTGAAGATCGGCAGGCGCAAGTTGGAGGAGCCGGAAGAACAGGGCGACGAAACCCGGTTTTTCGATATTGCCAATCATTTAAATAAAGCTGGGGACCTGTTAAATGACGAGGAAAGAATCAGGCTTGCCGGGATAAACCTTAAGGCCGGTCAAAAAGCGAAAGCAGCGATCTCCTATGACCTGGCCTACCGCTTTTTCCGGCAGGGCATGGAATGTCTGCCTCGCCCGGTTAACCTGGCATGGGAGCGAGCTTATGAATTAACCCTGGCCCTGTACACGGCAAGCAGCGAAGCGGGCTACCTGGCCGGGGAATTTGAAGAGGCGGAAAAATATTTTACGGCCGTACTGGAAAACGCGAAAGAACTCCTAGATAAAATCAAAATGTATGAAATTAAAATACACGTGTTTATCTGGTTAGAGAAGAATATTGAGGCGGTAAATCTAAGCCGGGAGGCGCTCAAGATGCTGGGTCTGCAGATGCCTCCACGGGCCGGCAAATTGACGATATTGAAAGAATTTCTCGCTGTTTTTGCCCGGCTCAAGCTGAGAAGGGGGGGCACGGCATCCTTAATCGATCTCCCGGAACTGACAGACCCCACTAAGCTTGCCATTGCCCGCATTCTTACCACCTGTACGGAGCCGACCTACATGGCAGACCCGGCTTACTTTCCCATCATAATTTTAAAGCTTCTTCACCTGACACTAAAACACGGGAATAGTAAATATTCCGCCTATGCCTACGCCGCATACGCTTCTATCTTGAGTGACCTATTGGGAAATATAACAGAAGGGCAGCGTTTCGGTGAATTAGCTTTAAATATACTGAAAAAAATCGAAGCCGGGAACTTAAAGGCGAAAATTTATTTTATTTACGGCACCGGCGTCAACCACTGGAGAAAGCATATGCAGGGAGACCTGCAGTACCTGCTGGAATCCTATAAAAGCGGTACGGAAACCGGGGATTTGCGGTATGCCTCCTATGCTGTGAATAGTTATATATCCCGGCTTTTTTTCACCGGTACATCCCTTACCAAGATAAAAAAGACAATCGCTGCTTATTACCCGGTTCTTAAAAAGTATAACCGGTCAAGCAGCCTTCATGAATGTGAATTGTGGCAGCAATTTGTGCTCACTCTATCCGGTGATATAGAGGGCAAATTCTTGCTGACCGGCGAGATCGACGAAAAAATCGACTTTGTCTCACAGTGGATCACGAATAATGATATGAACCGGCTGGGCCTATATACGATGTGCCGGCTCATTCTGCCCTGTTTTTTAGGTCATTTTGAGATTGCTGTCGATGTGGCAAAAAAGGGACAAAAATATGTAGAATCCCTGGTTGGGGATATTTTTGGCCCGGAATTTTATTTTTACTACTCCATTGCCCTGATCGGTGACCACTGCCGGGCAGATGAAAAAAAACAACAAGACTATTTAAAGCAGTTACGCGTTTTTCAGGAAAAGATGAAAAAGTGGGCGGTTCACGCACCGGAAAATTTCGAACATAAATACCTTCTCATCAAAGCGGGCAGAAGCTGGCTGTTGGGACGAACCGGAGAAGCGGTTACCTGTTACAGCCGGTCCGTTTCCCTGGCCCGGAAAAATGGGTTCATACACGAGGAAGCCATTGCCTGCGAGTGCGCCTCCCGCTTCTACTATGCTGTGGGCCTGGATGAAATTGCCTTGAATTATACCCGGAAAGCCCATTATCTCTATGAGATATGGCATGCGAAAGCGAAAGTAGAAGCCCTGGAAGAACAATACCCGGAACTCCTTCAAGCTACCTCCGGAAAAAAAGAGACCGCCAGCACCGGGTCCAGCGAAAGTACAACTCCTTCCCTGGATTTCAATGCGGTTATAAAAGCCTCACAGGTTATTTCCGGGGAAATCGTCCTGGTCGAGCTTTTGGAAAAGCTCGTTAAAATCTTGATGGAAAATGCCGGCGCCCGGAGAATTTCCCTGATGTTAAAAAAAGGCGACAGGCTGTTTGTAGAAGCCGAGGGAAAAACCGGGGAGCGGGAAATATCGGTTTTGCAGGGTATCCCCGTTGAAGATAACGACCTGCCGCAGTCGATAATTCGCTTTGTTGATAGAACCAGGGAATTTGTCGTCCTGAACGATTCCTCCCGGGATTCGCCATTTTCCCAGGACGCCTATATCTTCGATAAACCACCCATGTCCCTGTTATGCATGCCGGTGGTACACCAGGATACCCTGGTCGGTATTCTTTACCTGGAAAACAAACTCAGCCTCGATGCCTTCACCGAAGATCACCAGGAAACATTAAAAGTCCTGGCTGCCCAGGCTGCCGTCTCCATACAAAACGCCCTGCTCTATGAAAACCTGGCCCAGGCCGAAGAGCGGGTGCGCACAGTGCTTGACACCACAAAGAAGGGTTTTTTGGAGTTAAACGACAATGGTTATATTACCGATTTGAACCCGGAAATGTGCACCATTTCAGGTCGCAGCAGGGAAGAACTGTTGGGATCCGCTTTTTCCCAGCTCCTCTCACCCGGGGACAGGGAACCGGCGCTGCAGAAGTTTAGCATCCACAATCTTGAAGAGAGCAATTCCTTACGGCTGACCATCCGGAAGCCCGACTCCACCGCGGTACAATGTTTAATAAATGCCACCCCCTTATTTGATGAAAAGGGGAATAGACAGGGATCTTTCGCCATGGTAACCGATATGAGCGAATATGAAAAAAAAGACCGGCAATTACGCCAGGCCCAGAAGATGGAGACGGTAGGTACCCTGGCCGGCGGGTTGGCCCACGATTTTAATAATATTTTAGGTGGAATCACCGGCTCCCTTTCACTTCTGCAATTGGAAACCCGGAAAAAGGAGGGCGACGCCGAGGAGATCGAAAAGTACTTAGATGTTTTGGAAGAATCGGCCGTGAGGGCAGCGGATATTGTCAGGCGGTTACTGGCGCTTTCCCGTAAAGAGGAACTTGCCTTTGAACCGGTGGATTTAAACACCACCATACGCAATGTGATGAAAATTTGTCGAAATACCTTTGAGAAAAGTACCGAATTAAATCCCATCTATTATGACGACCCGGCTGTGGTTCTGGCGGACCCCATGCAATTGGAGCAGATACTATTAAATTTATGCGTTAACGCCTCCCATGCCATGACCATCATGAGAAAAGAGGGGCAGCGTTGGGGAGGGACACTCACTGTTTTTATTGAAAAGTTCTATGCAAACCCGGATTTTTGCGAGATCCACCAGGGAGCGGAAGAAGGTTACTATTGGAAATTCTCGGTCCGGGATGAGGGCGTAGGCATGGACAGTGAAACCGTTTCCAGGATATTCGAACCCTTTTTTACCACCAAGATCAAAAGCAGCGGTACCGGGCTTGGGTTATCGATGGTCTACAATATTATAAAACAGCACAAGGGGTTGATAGATGTGGTCTCCAAACCGGAAAAAGGTTCCTCTTTTGATGTATATCTTCCGGAGTACCGGGAATTGTTGGAACCGAAAAAGCAAAAAACAGAAGCGGAGATAGTGAAAGGGGAAGGGTTGATACTGGTGATAGACGATGAACCGATTATGCGAAAGATTACCGTGAAAATCCTGGAAAAAGCCGGTTACAGCGTGATCTTTGCCAAAGATGGAGAAGAAGGGGTGGAACTTTTCAGGAAACACCGGCAAAAGTTGATGGCGGTGCTCTTAGATATGCAGATGCCTAAAAAATCGGGCCGGGAAACCTACTTAGATATGAGGGAGATTAGTCCCGACGTTAAAGTGCTGTTAGCATCAGGTTTTCAGAGGGACGAGCGGGTGGAAGCGATATTACGATTGGGAGTCCACGGGTTTATCGAGAAACCCTACACCTTCGGCCAACTCGTTAAAGCCATACAAACAATAACTGCGGTTTCCTGAGCCCGTGTTACTTTTTGGTTCCGGCTTTGCAGGG
>JAGLQA010000693.1 GCA_023137075.1 Candidatus Aminicenantota bacterium | reverse complement strand
AGAACGGGGTTACGCCGATGATATCTCCGCTGCTGTCAAAAGCTATGGTTTTATAGTAATAGGTTTTATCCTTTTCTAAGTAGGTATCGTTAAAGGAATAGCTGCCGCCTGTGAGTTCCGCACCGGGAATCTCTTTTAACGATTGGCATTCGCTGCCGGACTCTTTCCTGTAAACGACATATTTTTTTACAACCAGGCTGCCGGGATTGTTCACATTGAGATCGATTTTCGCGTATTCTCTTCTGATCAGCCAGGCCCGCTCTTGTTTTCTCTCAACGGAGAGAGTAAGGATCACATTCTGCGTCTTGACCATGATCTCATCTGTGGTCTTATGTTCTACCGTATCAACCGCCTCGGCCTTGATGGCGTGACTGCCGTTTTGGAAGCGGAAAGATTCCCAATCGTAGTAATAGGGAGCATGATTGTTTCTGCCGATCAATTCGCCGTCAATATAAAAATCGACCCGTTTGATTCCCACATCGTCCGAAGCTTCCGCCCGGATACGCACGGTACCACATACCACTGCGCCATTACCCGGTGAGGTAATCGTAACCGTTGGCGGAAAATCATCCGTTAGTTTCGCCACAAAACCATCCAAGCCGCCTCCACCAAATTTTTTCTGGAAGGCATTCTTTGTGGGGAAATCCGGTGTCCGTTTTTTCGAGGTGGACCCGGTTATATAGGCACAACCGCTACGGTCTACCGCGATTCCATAGCAGTAATCGGGGTTGTGGCTGCCAAAGAAAGTAGAGTATATAAGAGTGCTTCCCGATGACGATAATTTCGTCACAAAGGTATCGAAAGGATGACGTATACCTCCTTTGTTCTTATCTTGAAAGGCATTCTTAATCGGGAAAAAGGTACTCGATGTACTTCCGGCAATATAAGCGCAGCCCCGGTCATCCACGGCGATACCGCAGCTATAATCATATTTATTGCCGCCAATATAAGTCGAATATTCGAGGTCGCTGCCATCGGCTGTGAATTTTGTCACATAGGCGTCCCAGTGCGAATTTAGGCTGTCCTGGGAAGCATTTTTAATGGGAAAATCCGGGCTATTTGTCCAACCCGTGACATAGGCGTTTCCATTTTTGTCGACCGCTATATCCGCGCCTTGCCCAAAGTGACTTTCCGAACGACTGCCGCCTAAGTAGGTGGAGTACAGAAGAGAACTGCCATCGGAGGATAATTTGCTGACAAAGGAATCGTAATCTCCGTTCCGGGCAGATTGATAGGGTTTTTTCAGGGGGAAATTAAAACTCTTCGTATTGCCGGTTATATAGGCGCAGTTATTACTATCCACGGCAATGCCTGTCCCACGATCTCCATTATATCCGCCAAGATATGTGGAGTATACAAAGGATGACCCAGTTAGCGACAATTTCGTAACAAAGGCATCGGAATAACCGCCGCCGAACTCTTCCTGTACCGGATTTTTTGTAGGGAAATTGCGGCTGTAAGTATACCCGGTCACGTAGGCATGACCATTGCCATCGACCGCTATGTCGAAGGCGCGTTCATAATCGCCGCCTCCTAAATAGGTGGAATAAACCAATTCGCCGCCATCCGCGGATAGCTTGCTGATAAAGAGGTCGGTATTACCGCCTCTGTGCCGGTTCTGTATGGCATGGGCTGTAGGAAAATCCTTACTGTAAGTATAGCCGGTAATATAGGCGCAGCCGGTATCATCCACGGCGATACCATATCCAACATCATAATGGCCACCGCCTAAGTAGGTGGAATATTCCAGGGCATTGCCCGCCGGGGTGAATTTCGTAATAAAAACGTCCGCAGACGAGCCTTCGCGCCCGGGTTGGAAAGCATTACGGGTAGGGAAGGTATTACTATCCGTATACCCGGTTATATAAGCGCTCCCGCTGCCGTCCACCGCAATGGCATAACCGCGCTCCCAGCGATTCCCGCCTAAGTAGGTGGAGTAGCATAACTGTACCACCGGGTCGATGATTAACGGGCGATTTTTATCGTACTTACTAACGGAAAAACCATAGGTGTTTTTGCCGATCTTTTTGAATCTTACATCAATATATTCGTGCTGAGACGCAAAATTTTGCGTCTCTACGGTTCTCCCACTTTCTGCAGGTCCCGCTACGGGCACAGCGCACTGTGCCCCTACATTGGGATTCAACACCGGCGTGACCTGGTAACTTACCGGTTTTTTATGGATTAATTTCCCGAATTCGGTATTGATGATCAGGTTGCCGTTATTATCAATGCGAGTTGCTTTAACGTTTTTATACTCGAATCTTATATCCGCCGGATTTCCACCGGACTTTACGATCCAATCGTATTCGATCTGTTTCTCAATTCCATAGATTTTTAAGTCGATATTTTTGTAAATATTTTTGTAACGGACAGCCTTTGAAGTGGGAATATTGTGCCTCCATTTCGATTTGTCTTTACCCATAAAATAGTTGACCCTATGCCGGGTCATATCCACCGGGGCGATTTCCGGGTTAGAGTTCGCACCTATAAACACCAGATGCGAAACATCGCGAGTTGATGAGTTAGTGAGTTTATAAGTTAATGAGCGCCCCTGAGCATTCCCCTCTCGAGAGGGGTGGCCGCGAGGCGGACGGGGTGTGTCAATACTATCGAATACCAATCCCTTTTTTGTCAGCCACAACGTGTAGCCGGGCGTCTTCGCGTAAAACAGCGCTTTTTCAGCCACCTGGCCTTTGTTGGGTATGAAGTATAACGGGGTATTCCCATAACCGGGACTGATCGTCAGGGAACTTTGTCCCCGGTTCATTATCGTCCTTTCGAAATTGATATTTACATCTCCCCGGCAGTCAGGGGCAAACATTATACCAATAATCGAGATAAATATAATGGTCATGAATTTTCCCATGCTATTCTCCTTTTTATTTTTTTATCGAACTCTACCACCACGCAGACTGTGGACAGGACTTCACCCTGTCCGTATTACCTGCGATTTCCCTATTAACGATGCCGCATAAAGCAGTTGATGGTTGCTTTTACTGTAAGTTAAAACCGGATTCCTATACCGACACCTCCCTTAAACCCGCCAAGCTTTATTTCCACATCTTCTCCTTCCAATGTAACCGTGTCACTGGCAGATATATAGCCCACGGTTAGCTCAGCAAAAAAAGTACCGGTGATATTGAAAACAACTCCCGCATCAGCCCTGAATCCAAAGGCGGAACCGGTCACTTCAACTTCCATCGCCTCTTCTTTGTAACTGAAATAAACGGCTCCTAACTCAACTTTGTATCCCAACTTCCGTGAGAAGTCTCCATTATAGCCAACTCCGAAAGACATAAGCTTTTGACTCGATTTGGCCTCTGCTTCAAGAATCGGGGTGTTTCCCTTTGC
>JAGLQA010000692.1 GCA_023137075.1 Candidatus Aminicenantota bacterium | reverse complement strand
GCCCCCAATAAGGAAAATCAACGTCGCTTTCCGGCCCTTTTTGGTTCCGGATTTGCAGGGTTATGGACAGGTAAATTATTTCGACCGCGCAGCTTTCGGAATTATCGTGTATGTTTCTTATCCGTTTAATTTTATCTGGGGCGCATTGCATAAATCCAAATTTCATAGCACCCCAGATCTCTTTTATAGTTCAAGAATATTGTTAGAAAAGAAAATTATCTCACTTTTTTCTTGACTATATTTACTTTCTATGCTAATTGTTTTCTTTAAGATGCGGACAGGAATCGGAAAAGCAGCGGAATTGAGAAACATGCACGAAAATGATAAAAGTAACTACTAAATTAGCAGTAAGCAAAGCACCCCTTATCGGCGGGAGCCTGTAAAATTAATTTTATGTAAGGAGGTTTAACGTGGAAGCGAAATATAAAAATGATTACGAAGATAATGATTTTTCTGGAGACATCAATACTGTAGACTTTCTTGAAAAAAAACAGCGTGAATTAATAACAAGCACTATAGACTATAATTTAGAAAGTCTTTTTCAATTAATAAAAAAAAGGACTATAGACTTAGCTCCAAAATATCAAAGAAGATTTAGATGGGATGAAAAAAGAAAATCTAAATTAATAGAATCATTTTTAATGAATGTCCCTATCCCTCCAATTTTTTTAAATGAAGATGATTACGGTAAATATTCTATTATTGATGGCAAGCAAATGTGCACGGTGCATGACTTTATGACTTTATTGTGGGAGCATTTACCATGAGAAAGCTATTTTGGAGAGTGTTACTCAAATAGTTAGCCTATAATCGTTGATTGCCGGGACAAAAAATTCAATATTTTTCCCCTCCTTTGGACTTGCAAGGAGGTGCCGAGAGCGGCGGGGGAATAATTCACCTGCCCCAACGGTCTATGAGTTTTTTAACACCGGTTTTATTTTATTTTGCATAATTCCTGAGAAAATCCATTTCAGATTCCGGCAAATCAATAGTAAGTCTTGTAGTCGGCATAATACCTCCTCAACAGACATCTATCCATTTAATAAAATACTGAGGCACTGCTAAATGATCTACCACCACCAAGTATGGTTTGGATCATCACTACACCGATGTGCCTTTAATGAATGGTAACCTTTTGGAACAATACAGGTACCGGAACAACCCGTTTTCGGGCAGGTTTTACCACAAGGGAGTTTCTTTTCTTGCTCTTTCACCCAGCATGCATTGCAATGTGTAGAAGACTGCTGGAAAAAAAGATCCGCATGGTCCGCGCAAAATTGTTTTCTGCACCCGCTGCACCTCTTTTCCGGTGTTTTTGTACAGCCCGGTTCATTGCACGTATTAGTACCCCAACCCATTGGGAACCTCATTTCAAAAATTTTATTCCACAGCTAAATCAAATCAAATCATAACAAATTGCTATAATCAACTGAATTTTAAGGTTGAATACCTGGGTAACACTTTTTCATTGAGCCGAGTTTCATTAACTGCTTTTCAATATACTCCATGATGGGCCGGCTTTTTCAGGACTTCGCTTAATCAAGACCTTTGAAGGTCAACTCCTTCATACCGGGTATGGCATAAATTTTTACCTTGCCATCTACTTTCAGGAAAAAACCGTGACTATGGGGAAACATCCATTGGTATTTTCCCGGTTGGAATTCCTTCAACAATTCGATTTTGCCGTTTTTTAACCGGGATATTCTCTTTACAAAGGGGAGTTTTTTTTCGTTATCGTAATCCCATTCCGTATAGTAGTATTGGTCGGGCGGAATGTACCTTAAATATGATGAGCTCGCTCTTTGGAGCCACCTCGCCTCTAATTTCTCCATGTCAATCCACAGTATTCTCCCGAAGGTGCCGGCTGCACGCGCATAGATTTCCTTCATCGAGCCTTTGTCCAAACATTTTCGGAAATAACCTGTAATAAAAGTAATATCAGTACCTAAGGGTAGTTCCTTAATCACTTCGACACCATGGGGCATTATTTTACTAACCACGATGCCCTTTTTGTTTTGGGTCAGCAGCATGCGGTTAACATATATGGGTATTGTCCGGGAAATGCCGATTTTCTCCGTCCGGCCGTCTTCCCATATTCTAAAAATGGAGTATTTACGGCGCTTGCCGGCAGTGGTCAGCCAGAACCGCTTACCCCCTTCTTCATCCGCACCGACTATACTAGGGCTGAAGAAGTCACCTTTACCGGTTTCGGGCAGCTTAAACTTTTTTACTGCTTCCGTGTGTAAGTTAAGCAATACCAGGCGTCGTTCCGGTTCCCCGGTTCGTTCTATAAAGGCCAGGGTATCCTTATATTTACTCCCGGGAATACGAATCCACCCATCTGAAGTATACACCGTTTCTACCCGGTAATTTTTCTTATTCAAGCGCAGGATTTTTTTGCGGTCCGTAAACTCATTGATATAGAGGAAACCCTCATGTTCCAACATAACGTGCCCGCCGGCATCTATTCTAATGACCTTCTCGCCGTCGTACAACCGGCTCTTGGTGTACTTCATTTCGATCAGTTTATGATCCCCTGTCAGGTAATAATTTATGTAAAGAGGTTGATTAACCGTGTATAGATAGATAACGGATAAGGCCAGGCCGATTATCAAAAAGGGGATAAAAAATTTCAGGTAACAGCGGTTAAAACTTTTCCCCGGACCGGCATCGAATTTCTTAAAGGAAAATATAAAGGAAAGCAGCAGCGGCAGCGGCAGGATCAATGAAAATACAGCGACCATGCCCACATGCGAAAAGTTAAAATACCCCATTATTAGGTACAGCAATCCCCTGCGCAGCAGTAGATAAATTAGCGCTGCGTAAACGGTGAAAATAACCAATGTCAGCAGGGATAGAAGGAGAAAGTTGTGATGGGAGGCGGATAGAGAAAGGGCAATGATAAACAGGGAGAAAACCATGAATAAAAATATCCCGGTAGGTAAGGCATAGGTGAGGTATGTACTTTCGGCCCCCCCGGGAAGCATTTGAACCGGCAGCACGTATAGGACCAAAAAAACCAGCAGCCCGGTTAACCGGGGAAGTATTTTTATGGCCAGCAGCTTAAAACGGGATATGGGCAGCGTCAACAAATACTCGATTCCATCCTGTTTCCGCTCTGAAGTAAAGAGGGAAATTCCCGTAATTAGCGCAAAGATCAACACGCCTACCTGGAAAACCGGGATCAAAGCCTGCAAATAAGAAAGCGGTGAACCGGAAACCCGTGATCCGATTAATAACACCGGTGACAAACAAACAACAAAAATAACCAGGTATAGAGATTGTTTTAAAATCTCGTTAAACTCTTTTTTTAGCATAGTAGCCTCCTATAAATGATTTAATGATTTCCGATAAATCCACATCCTGGAAATTGACATTCATTTTTGTCTCATACTCCTGTTTAAAGGGATAGATGTAATATTCGTGGTACAGCGGGGATCGGTGTTTGAAAATGACCGGCAGTTCGTTTGTTATATTTTCTATCTCTTCGGTTTCGCTATCGACCACAATCTTTTTAATCTTTTGCTGTAAGTTATCGCTCATCTCGTCGAAAATAAAACGGCCGTTTTCCATGATCAGTATGCGTTCGGGAATTCTTCCCATCTCGGAAAAAGTATGATTGACCATCAAAACAGTGGCGTTCAATTCGTCTATCAAATCGATCAGGGCGTTTAAAAATACCTCTCGCAGGTAAGGATCGATTGTATGAATGATCTCATCCAGCAGTAAGATTTCCGGTTCCTGGGATAATAGTAAGGACAAGTGATATATGGCGCGTTCACCTTTAGACAGGTCTCTGATCCGCTGCTTGCGATCGAGATTCAATTGATCGATTAATGCATAATCGAAGGTTTTGATTCCAAAGGCTTTGGCATGAAAGGCGATTCCCCGATCTAATGAGAAATCCCCGAAAAGGCTCATGCGGTCCGAAATGAAAGCGATTTTTTCCCGGGGGATGGACTCATCCATCCACAGGGC
>JAGLQA010000691.1 GCA_023137075.1 Candidatus Aminicenantota bacterium | reverse complement strand
AATCTCCCCCCAATTCAAAAAAATCATCGTGAATGCCAACCTGATCGATTCCAAAGAATCCCTGCCAGATTCCCGCCAGTTTTTCTTCGATCTCATTTCCGGGAGCAGCATATTCACTGCTTAAATCAGGCCGCCGGATCATCCGGGATGATGTTGACATTGCTGCCTCTACCGGGGCTCCCATAGAACCTGGTTCTTCATCTTTTTCGCTGTCTGCCTGGTTAAGCAGAACATCTAAATCCTGGGTTGAGACACTCACTCTAACTAAATTGCTTGCCAGGATGCGATTAAATATTTCAACCCCTTCCCCTGGTGTCGCAGCACCATAGAGCAGGGATTCCACACCAGGATTTTGTGCTTCATGTGACACTCTTCTCTCAACGGCCGCTACACTCATTCCCACTTCCAACCAGTCACACCAATTAACGGCCGTGGTAAAAACCCTATCTTTGCGGGTCTTGTAACAGGCATAGGCATCAAGAAATTCATTGGCTGCATTATAGCCCACCTGGCCGAATTTCACCTTATAGAGTATATTTCCAATGGATGAAAATAGCACCAGGAAATCGAGTTCCAAATCTTTTAAGACCTTATCAAGAACTAATGTACCTTTCACTTTAGGAGCCATGATTGTTTCGGTTTTCTCCCGGGTTCTCCTCTGGATAACACCTTCATAATCGGCAAGTCCGGCAGTATGTAGCACACCATTAATCTTTCCGAATTTCTCTTTTGCCCGGGTTAAAATTTCTTGCACTTGTTTCAGGTTGGATATATCTGCACTAAATATCATAACTTCTGCCCCAGCTTCCTCCCATTTCCGGATCTTTTGTATTTTTATGCTCACCCCATCTTCTTCTCCATTATTTGACAACCAATTGTCCCATTCTTGCCGGGGGGGAAAAGGAGAACGACCCAGTAGGATAAGCCTGGCCTTCATACTATGGGCCAGGTGATCGGCCAGGGTAAAACCCATGCCTCCCATACCACCGGTGATAAGGTAAACTCCCCTCTCCTTTAAACACCGACCTGGGTCACCGACATCTTCTAAACGAACAGGTTTCATTACAGGTACCCAGCAGTAATTGCCGCGAACAGCTACTATTTTACGGTTATAACCGTAATTCAGTTCTTGCAGCAAAATCTCAATGAACTTGTTTGCGTTCTTACTTGAGGGGCAAACATTTAGGCCCTTTCTTGTTAAAGCGATCCCTGATGAATCAAGATTAGTTTCCCCAATTGTGGGGATATCAATACTTTTGCATGCGATATTAGGATACTCTAAGGGTATAATCTTCACTGCTCCCAGCAGTGTGGCTTTCAAGGGACACAAAACTTCTTCGCCGGTCACATCCTGGAGACCATCGCTTACCACTGCAATTCGAATGTCGGCTGTAATTCCCTGGTTACCAATGGCCTGTACGATATTCAACAGGCTGAATAACCCGGTATCCTGGATTTGGTCAATCGTTCCCAGGTCCGGTTCCCTGCTGCTGCTTCCTGTTACACTCCAAAAGTGGACAATACGGTTAAGGACTTTTTTCTTGATCTTAAGTTCCCTAAAAAGTGAATGATAATCTTCGCATTCAGCCGGATCGATGATATATTCCCCGCTGCTCAGGCGCTCGAAGCCAGAACCGCGCCTGACAGTAAAAATTTCCTTCTTTTCCTGTTTTAATCGTTCTATTAACCGAATACAAGACTCGCATTGCTCGATAAAGATAAGCCAGCAGGCAGGCGTTTCTTCCGAATCGTTTGGACTAATTTCCGGCGAAATGCGCTCCCATGAAGGAATATAAAACCAATCTGCCATATCGGTTTTTTTGCGTAGCGAAGTTTTGCTGCTCATCATCTCCATGCCGATCTTAAAGGGATTTCCTTCAATCCAATAATGCCGACGGTCAAAGGGATAAGTAGGCAGCGGGATGCGATAATGTTTCTCTTCGTCATGGTATCCGGTCCAATCGATTTCCACACCATAGAGCCAACATTGCCCCAGTCTATTTAAGAGATAATAATTATCCTCTGCATCTTCTTGGGGATGCCTGACAAGATTTATTGTCTGATGGCCGGTTTTTTTATCATTATGCTGTCTGACAAAAGTACATAAAACTTTTCCCGGTCCAATTTCCACCAGCAGGGTATCTTCTTCTTTGAACAGCTTTTGCAGCCCGTCTGCGAATCGTACAGTGCTGTGAATCTGCTTCGACCAATAACCGGGATCTGTTGCTTCGCCGGTTTTGATCCAGTTACCGGATACATTAGATATATACGGTATTTTCGGTTTGTTTAATTTGACTTCTTTTACTTTTGCTTTAAATTCGGTTAACATTGGAGCCATCATCTGCGAATGAAAAGCATGGGAGGTATGAAGGTGACGAATTTTATACCCTCTCTCTTCCAGCTCCTTTGCAAAGGCCTCCACTGCTTTATGAGAACCGGAGATCACACATTGCTTCGAACTATTCACAGCAGCCAAAGCTAATGATTTATTCTTTAACAAGGGACTTAATTCCTCTTCTGATATAGCAACGCCTAACATCGAACCCGGCGGCATTTGCTGCATCAGTTTTCCTCTTTGGATTACCAGTTTTAAAGCATCTTCTAAAGAAAACACACCGGATAAACTAGCTGCTGCATATTCTCCTATACTGTGCCCAATCATTGCTTTAGGTTTTATGCCCCATTTCATCAGTAACCTGGCAAGGGCATATTCAACGATAAAAATAACCGGCTGGGCGATCTCGGTGCTGTTGATATCTAACCCACGCCGGTCTTTAGCTTCCCCAACAAAAGTTTTTTCGGCAGGATTTCCAGGGGCAGGCGGTTTGGGATAGAGAATCTCTTTAAGATCGAAACCTACCAGGGGTTTTATAATTTCAAAGCAGCGATCCATTTCTTCACGAAAGATTCTTTCCTTCCGGTACAATTCCAATCCCATATTTACATACTGGGAACCCTGACCTGAGAACATGAAAATGACGGGCCGGTCTTCCTTGCGAACTACAAAGGATTTTACCTGTTCCGGGTCTGCCGAGGCCAGCGAAAACGCAGCTTCAGCCGTGGTGGAACAACAAAACATCTTCCGGTACTTGAAGGATTTTCGGCCAATCTGCAGTGTATAAGCAGCATCAGCGATATTTATAACGGGGTTTTTCTTGAAAAAGTCTGCCAGGTTTTGAACCTGTTTATCCAGGGCGGAAGGGGTTTTAGCCGACAATAAAATGAGTTGGGGAGTTGAAGAGAACCCTATTCGAATTTCGGATTTATATTCCTCAAGGATAACATGGGCATTGGTGCCGCCGATTCCAAAAGAACTGACCCCGGCTTTTAAGGGATGTTTGTCATTTTTCCATTCGCTTAGTTTGTTGTTTACGTAAAAGGGGCTGTTTTCAAAATCTATTTGCAGATTGGGTGCTGTAAAATGTAAATTGGCAGGAATCAACTTATGCTTTAATATGAGTACTGTTTTAATAAAGCTGGCAATTCCGGCAGCACTGTCTAAGTGCCCCACATTTGTTTTCACGGAACCCAAAGCACAATATCCTTTCTTTTTAGTATCGAAGGCCAGCTTTAACGCAGCAATCTCGACCGGGTCCCCCAGGGTCGTTCCGGTGCCATGGGCCTCGACATAGCCAATACTTTCAGGTTCTACTGCCGCCATGCGCAGAGCATCCCTGACCACTTCAGCCTGACCGTCTATGCTGGGCGCCGTAAAACCGGCTTTGCGAAAACCGTCGTTATTAGTGGCCGTCCCTTTAATGACCGCATAAATATGGTCTCTATCCGCGATTGCCTGTTCCAGGAGTTTAAGAACCACTACTCCCACCCCACTGCCGGAAACCGTACCTTTCGCTGCGGCGTCGAAGGCATGGCAGTGTCCATCGGGTGACGGAATCATCCCTTCCCGGTATATATAGCCACTTTTTTGTGGGAAAATTACTTTCGCTCCCCCGGCAAGGGCCATATCACACTCCCCACTTAATAAGCCCTGACAGGCCAGGTTGACTGCCACTAATGAGGTTGAACAGGCAGTAGCCAGGGCAAAGCTGGGCCCTTTTAAATTTAACTTGTAAGAGACACGGGTGGCAATGAAATCTTTATCTTTAACTAAAGAGGCTGCATATGAGTCTATCGTTCCTTCTGCCCCTGATAATAGAGAAAGCAATTGCCAATTGAATCCTAATGCTGCTCCTACATAGAGGCCAATGAAGCCCTGATAATTACCGGGATTATACCCCGAATCTTCTAAGGCTGTCCAGGCACATTCATGAAATATTCGTATTTGTGGGTCCATTACCCGGGCTTCAGCGGGAATATAATCAAAAAAGGCTGCATCAAAATACTCTACATCTTCCAGAAACCCCAAAGCTTTGACATATTGTGGATTTTTTATTATCTCCGGGTCAATCCCGGCTTCTTCCAACTCCGGATCGGAAAAAAATGTGATAGACTCCACCCCCTTCTTGAGATTATCCCAGAATTGAGCGATATTTTTTGCACCGGGGAACCTGCCGGCCATCCCTACAACCGCTATTTCCAGACCTGTCACGGTACCTTCGCCCATTATTTCCAGGCTCATTTTACCCTACTCCTTTTTTTCATGTTTCTCATCTTTTCCATCCTGTTCATGCCCAGCTTCTTTTCAACGTTCCTATCAATCATTTGGCTGTACTCTTCCTGGTCTAAATACTGCCCGAATTTACTTATAGTGGGATACCTGAACATTATTATCAATGGGATATCCCGCCCAAACACTTCATTCAAATTACTATTTAACTTTATAATATCAAGAGAATTCCCCCCTAAATCAAAGAAATTATTATGGATCCCGATTTTTTCTAATCCCAGCACTTCTGCCCAGACATCTGCGATTTTTTTCTCCTGCTCAGTGTCAGGGGCCACGTAGTCACTGCCTATTTTAACTTTGGGTACCGGTAACCTCTTCCTGTCCAACTTTCCATTGGACGTTAAAGGGAGCTCATCCAGCCGGATAAAATAAGTGGGAATCATATATTCGGGTAACTTCAGGGATAAATACTCCCTCATTTCGGGTACCTTTATTTCTTCATCAGATACAATATAAGAGCACAAATTCTTTTCCCCGGACTCCTTTTTCCAATCTACAATCACCACATCTTTTATACCTTCTTTTTTTGACAAAAGGTTTTTGATCTCTGCCAACTCGATCCGAAAACCTCTTATCTTTACTTGCTCATCATTACGTCCCAAAAACTCGATGTTGCCGTCGGCTAACCTTCTTGCCAAATCACCGGTTCTATATATTCTTTCTCCCGGGACAAAGGGATTGGGGAGAAAGTTATTTATAGTCAGATAGGGTCTATTTATATACCCTCTAGCCAGGGTATCGCCCCCTATATATAGCACTCCTACAACATTTAAGGGTACAGGCTTCAAATAATCATCCAATATATATACCCTGGAGTTATCAATGGGTACTCCTATAGGAACGGCACCTTCCCTGTCAGACTCATAATCAAATTTATAGATCATGCATCCTACCGTGGCTTCGGTGGGCCCATACTCATTATACACCTTTATATCACCTGAAAAACGAGTATATATTTCCCTGGCTAAAGCACTCTCAAATTGTTCTCCACCTACAATAAACCTTTTAATTCTTGAATTCTTGCCGGTCATGTCTTCCGGCAGCAGCCTGAGATGGGAAGGAGTGACTTTAACAACATCCACAATTCCTTCCTTCAATACTTGCTGTATAGGCAGCAGGTTTTCATTATTATGATAGATCAAAATAGTGTTACCTGAGATAATGGGTAAATATATAGAGGTAACTGTCAGGTCAAAGGAGATGGTAGTATACAGTGGAAATATATAACCGTCTCCCTTTATATATTGTTTTTTACCCCACCATACATAATTAACCAGACTCCTGTGCTCAATTATCACTCCTTTGGGTTTCCCTGTAGAACCCGAAGTATAGATGATGTAAGCAATAGCACTACTGGAAGATGCAGGTGCT
>JAGLQA010000690.1 GCA_023137075.1 Candidatus Aminicenantota bacterium | reverse complement strand
CCGAAAGATCAATTAGACTATCTTGTTATCGGCTCGACTATCCCCTGGCACTGGAAGTTCTGGACCGCTCCCTTAGTGTCCAGTTGTATGGGATACGCTCTTCCCGGTTACCACATGGAACAGGCCTGCGCCACCGGCCTGCAGGCCACTCTGCTGGCTGCCGGGGAAGTACAAAACGGCAGTTACGATGTTGTCGGTACCCTGACCTTTGACCGAACCAGCGATTCGCCGGTGGGGGTTTTCCCCGAACGGCGCGCCCACGAACGGACTCATGCTCTCAGCGATGTCTGGGATAATTTCGGCTTCGACCCGGCCACCGGTGGGGCCATGATTGCAACTGCCGGTATTGCGGCGCGGAAATATAAGTGTGACCGCAAGGAAGTTGATGAATGCACTTTCTACCGATACCGGCAATATTTTGAAACTTTAGAATCCGGTTTTTTAGATCGCGTGCTGGTTCCCTTAGAAATCTTAAATCTACAGGGCCGGGTTATGGGCAAGGTCGATTCCGATGCCGGCATCCGGAAGGTTACCATCGATGGATTGCGAGCCATGCGCGAGCTTGACACCTGCGTCACCGGCGGCTCCCAGACCCACGCTTCGGACGGTATGGCCACCTTGCTGGTTGCCAGCGAAAAAAAGGCCCGTGAAATCAGCCCGCGGCCGGAGATCGATATCCAATTCGTCGCCAAGGCGGAAGTCAGGGCCTTACCCGGCCTGATGCCCGAGGCCCCGGGTCTGGCCGTGCAAAAACTTTTAGATCGCACCGGGTTAACAATGGACGACATGGCGGTGGTCAAGAATCATAATCCCTTTGCCGTCAACGATATTATTTTTGCCAATACCTTAGACTATGACTGGCGCAAAATGAATAAGACCGGTTGTTCGTTGGTCTGGGGGCATCCCCAGGGCCCGACTCTTACCAGGATAATTATCGAATCCCTGGAAGAGGCGGTTGATCTTGGCGGCGGTTACGTGCTGGTTTTCGGCTGTGCTGCCGGAGATGTTGGAATTGCAGCTATCTTGAAAGTCACGGAAAGGAGGTAATCAGCAATGGCACAATCAATAAGACAATCAACTCTCCAGACAATGGGTCTTGGAACGGTCCTCGATATTTTCCGGAACGGGCAATTACCGGTAACTACCCGGGACCTGGTGGACCGGGTTTTCGGCAAAGCGGACAATCGCGGTTCTTTAGTTGTTTCCGGGGCCAACGGCATTGTGGGCGCAGGAAAATGCATGCAGCTCGGTTCCAGGCTTCAGCCCTTTGACATACCTGTAATAGCGCTCGATTTTCCCGGGGTGCCGGACGGCATCGGCAAACAATATCCCGGCCTGGAAAAAGCCTTTGGCAGGCAGGGCGCGGCTAAAATCATGGAAAATGTGATCCGCCTAAATTATGGCGGCACGGATCTGCCTTCATCCCTCAAACAATATCAACCACGTTTTCTACTGGAAGCAATCCCGGAAATACTCGAGCTCAAAAAATCCCACTATGAAATTTTTAAAGCAGCTTTTCCCGGGATAGAGATTCGTTCGGTTACTTCCGGTTTCCCCATGCACCAGTTGGGAGTGGGAATCGCCCACCCGGCATTTCCCCATGAGATCAATAAAATCTGGGAAATCGTGGAAGACGAACCTTCGGCTGTAACCCAGCTTCTATGGGCCCTGGGTTTAATACCCATTCCTGTCGGTGACCATTGGTCCTTTGTTTTAGATGTCCTGTTCTGCGGACTGACATTAACCGGAATTCGCTATTTCCACAATTCCAATATGCCCTTCTGGAAAATAGATAAGTATATCAGGAAATTGTTAGGCCCCAATCCTTTCCGGGCACACGATGCCATCGGCGCAAAAGGGGCAAACTTTCTCACCTGGTCCTGCCTTCATGATCTCAGCCGGCACTACGGTGACCTGTTTAAGCCGGCGCCGGCGCTGGAAGAACATAAGGAAAGCGGCCAGAATTGGTATCCCATGAATCATTTTCGTCCCCTGGTAAATTGGACGCTAAATGAAAGTGAAGACGAAGAATTCCGCACCTGGATATTAGGCCCTATAGCGCAGATGACCAGCCTGATACTCCATGAAAAGCGGGCCCATCTGTCTCACATCAATTCCATCGGGGAGCTTTGTGCGCAATTCCGCCGCGGTATTTTGTCGGTCATCCGCGGCTTAGGCGCCGACACGGTCATCAAAACCGTCGAAGCCTATCACAAATTGCACCCCGAAGCAGGGAAAAGCAGTTGGTATCCGGCTGTTTTTGAAGATATGGACAGCGCCGGCTGGCAGCAGTTATATGTCAATGCCGAGCATGACGACAATGTGGGCGTTATTACCCTTGGCCGTGAGAGTTACAACAGCGACATCGACCTGGAAATAAACCGGGCCGTCGATTGGCTGAAGGCAGCCGGAATTAAAAAAGTCATTCTCACCGGTGATTTCCACCTGTCTACCCAGATGGTAGGCGCGGACACCAGTGATTTTTATCCGGCGCTTAAGGATTCGAAAGCCGGTTTGGAAATTTCCGGAAATTGGTCCCGCACTGCCAGGCGATTTTATGAAGAGTTCCAGGTTTCCGTCGGTTTTATCAACGGCAAGCGCTGTCTCGGCGGCATGCTCGAACTGCTTACCCACTGTCACTTTTTGGTGTCTGTTTCGGACACGGCCCTGGGTATGCCGGAGGTAACCCTGCCGGTGGTGCCGGGTATGGAAGGATGCCACTGGCCTTTCCGCAAGACCCGCCCGGAAAACTGGCCCAGGCTCCTTCAATTGCTGCTGACAGGAAAGCCGGTAAAAGCGCAGGACGCGGTCGGCTGGTTGGTCGATTATGCCGGTTCCCTGGAAGACGCATTGCAGCAGGTATGGAAAATTGTAAGTGGCGGCGACCACGGCCTTTCTATACGCAAAGTAGACGAAGGTGCGCTGAAAGGATTACCCGGAGAGATGAGCGGTATTGTCACTCCCGGGGATAAGAACCTGGAAGCGGCCAGGCAGGCGATTTTCAAAACCATCCGGGCTTCCTGCGGATCGTCCCTTTCCGAAGCGCTTATGATCCAGGCCAAACATTCTGCCGAGTTCATGACCGGTATTCTCTGTAAAAAAGGCGTCATCGGGGCGGAATACGGCAAAACCATGACTGTGTGATCTCCTGCAGTGCGGAAAGATCAAACAAAATTTGGCGGGCAAGAGAGCTTCTTTTTAGGGGTTCTCCGTCCGCCAGAGGCAAAACCGCTCAAAATTACTTTTATAGGAAAGGGTTTTGAGATAGCCCGGGAATTTTCTTTAAAAGTACTAAAGAGAATGTGAGGGTGATAAAGTGTCACCCGGGATATGGTACGCCATGGAAAAGAAAAAAATTGTAATTATAGGACTTGGCCCTATTGGTGGTATTTGTGCGGCCCATCTTTCCGCTGCCGGACACATTGTTACCGGGATTGATCCATGGGAAGAACATATCGGAAAGATAAAAAATAACGGATTGGAAATTGAGTGCTTGAAATCCATTCAGGCTTCGCTGCAAGATGTTTATACCCGCATTGATTTGCTGAAAGAGAAGGAATTCGATTATGCGGCAATTGCTGTAAAAACACCCATGATTCAAGAAGTGACGGCTATGTTGGAATCCTTTGGCGGTGGATTTAAAAAAATTGTTGTGCTTCAGAATGGTCTTGACAATGAATTCTATTTTGCGAATTGTTTTGGGCGGGACAGGATATTTCGCATGGTGGTTAATTATGCCGGGAATATTGTTAAGCCGGGGAGAATCAAAATGTCATTTTTTCAGAAACCCAACCGATTGGGGTGTCTCTGCAGCCAAACATCCTGCTGTCACGTGAATGAATTTGCTAAAATAATGACTGATGCCGGGCTCGATACGGAACCCACTGAGGACATTAAAAAGTATACCTGGCAGAAAACAATCCTGAATTCAAGCATCACCCCGCTTGCGGCTCTCCTGGATTTAACCATGTCGGATGTGATGGTTTTTCCCGATACGCGCAACCTTGTAGAAATGATGCTGAAAGAGGCCATCGCGGTCGCGAAAGCCGATGGCTATGATTTTGGTGAAAATTTTTTTGATAATAGCGTGAACTACCTGTTAAACGCCGGACCTCATAAGCCTTCGATGATAAGTGATTTGAAAAAAGGCAATCCTACCGAAATCGAATATATTAACGCGAAGATAGTATCCTACGGCAAAAAGTACAACGTGCCTGTCCACTATAACGCGATGATGACGATGATGGTCAAAGCCAGAGATTTTTTTGGTACGGAGCGTCCTATCAACCTGGAGCTAAATGGGGTATGATCCGTGAGCGGAATAAGTCGGTAAGGTGTTAAAATGGGAAAGACAATAGCGAAAAAAAATTATCTCACGATTCATGAAAGGTGCAAGCTGATCGATTTCCATGTCCACCCGGCTTTAAAGACCTATTTATTCTGCACAAAGTTCTACAAAAGGCATAAAGCCGGGGGTGCCTGGAATCCACTGCGGGTGAGGGTCGATCTGCCCAAATTAACGGAAGGGGGCGTGAACGGGATATTTTCCGCCATATATTGCCCGGAAAAGGAGATGCTGGATGATTGTATGCCGTTACGTATGGCCATCGGTTTTTTAGGATTATTCAGCAAAAAATTCCGGGGAATCAGCAAAGGTAATCGCTTTGACGAAACGATGAAAATGATTGACAGTTTCGAAAATACAGTATCGAGTGCCGTAAAGAAAGGCTTTCAAAATGTAAAGATTGCACGTTCACGGGCTGAATTTGAGGAGTTCCTCGATAAGGGGAAATTGACGATTGTTCACTCTATTGAAGGTGGCCACTCGCTGGGCGGCAAGCTGGAAAACCTGGAAAAGTTTTTCAATAGAGGCGTCGCTTTACTCACCCTGGCTCATTTTTATGAGAATGAGATCGGTCAAACGGTTGGTGGGATTATCGATTCGAAAAAAATGTTCGGTTGTTTCAAACATTCGGTTATCCAGGAAGGTGGGCTGTCTGATTTCGGGCGAGATGTGGTAGAAGAGATGATCCGCATGGGCATGTTGATCGACATGACTCATTGTACCCTTAAAGCCCGGCAGGAGATATTTGAAATTAATAACAACCGCCGGCCCTTAATCTGCTCCCATGTGGGGGTGCAGGCCCGGTTTCAACACCCGATTAATCTAACCGATGATGATATTAAAAAGATCGCCGGCTGCGGCGGAACGATATGTGTCATTTTTATGAACCACTGGCTGTCGGAGAAGCCTCAGAAAGATGGCCTGGACCTGATTGTTAAAACGATTGAGCACATTCGGAAAAAAACCGGCACAGACTTTATATCCGTCGGAACCGACTTTGATGGGTTTACCGATCCACCCGATGACATCAAAGATATTGCCGAGATGCCGAAATTCACAGAGAGTTTACTTAAGGCCGGGTTCAAGGAGACCGATATCGAAAAAATTCTGGGCGAAAACGCTCTCAGGGTCATTCGCGCGGGGTGGGGGGGGAAAACGGGGCCGGACCCCGTTTCGTATTAATAATTCCGACTTCCAATGGACTCTTCGGGCGGTGGCGGCACCGATGCCCGCCGCTTCCTGCCGCCCTTTACAATTTCTCCTTCGCAAAGGTTCTCATTAATGATACGTGTAATCTTAACCCGGATCATCCGCTTTTTAAACCCGACAGCGGGCGGAATCCTGACCGAGAGAAAATTCCCGGTAATAACCAGCGAATAACTCTCATTCACCTCCGTTACTATTCCGGCCACGGTTTTGCCGCGAAACCTCTCCCGGTACTCTATACGCTTGTTGCGATTAATCTCTTTCAACTCCTTGGCCCGGTTTCTGACAACATTAACGGGGAGCTGGTCCATAAGCGCCGCTTTGGTTCCTTCCCTGGGTGAATAGGGGAAAATATGCATGTAATTGAGCCGGCTTTCCCTGACAAAATTCAAGGTCTCGGTGTACTCTTTCTCCGTTTCATCGGGAAAACCGACCAATATGTCCGCCCCGAAATTGGCTTCAGGAAAAAATTTGTGGAAATGGCCCAGTATTTTGCTGTAATCTAAGTTTTTGCTGCCCCGTTTCATTCGTTTTAAAACCTGGTCGCTGCCGCTCTGGAAAGAGAAGTGAAAACTATTCGCGATCTTTTTAATACGGCTGAGTTCTTTAATAAAACTGTATTTGATATACCTGGGATCAAGAGAACTCAACCGTATAAATTCAAGGGTTTCAATCTTATTCAGTTCTCTTACAAGATTCAGGAGATTCTGCCGGGGAAAGATGTCATAACCGTAGGATGAGAGATTTATTCCGGTCAGGATAATCTCTTTGTAGCCTAAGGAGGAATAGTATTTTGCCTTGCCGATTATTTCCGGGATATAGAGACTGCGCGACTTGCCTCGCAGTAAAGGAACAATGCAAAACGAGCACCTGAAGTTACACCCGTTCTGGATTTTCAAAAACATGCGGGAGCGGAAGGCGGAATGGTAGAGGATGTTACTTTTTACCGGGAATAAAGTCTTGATCGAGTCCACGACCGTTTCTTTCTCTTTATTATCGAAAAAGTAGTAATTCTTATATTTCTCCGCTAATTTTTGCTTCTCTTTCGATACCGTACAACCGGTAATAATCCACTTTGTATTGGTCTTCCTATATACTTTGTTGATGTACCTGAAGATATCTTTCTCCGCCTTTTCCGTTACGCTGCAGGTATTCATGATTCCGAAATCGGCTTGCGTAATATCGCCGGTCAGCCTGTACCCGGCATTCTCAAGCGCTAATATCCATTCCTGAACCTCGGCCTGGTTTGATCTGCAGCCAAAATAATCGACACAAAATTTCATAGAACTTCAATCTTTTCTTTCAGCTTCCGGCTCTTCTCCAGGACTGTCAGCACCTGTTTCTCCCGGAAATCAACTAATTTTTCTTTAATTCTATCATCCTTTAAAGCCAGTATCTGCAGGGCAAAAAGAATGGAATTGACACCGCCGGAATTACCGATCCCGAAAGCTGCGACCGGGATGCCACCGGGCATCTGTACAATAGAGTAGAGCGAATCGATCCCGGAAAGTGCTGAATTAATGGGCACTCCCAATACCGGCAGCAAGGTATGGGAGGCAATCACACCGGGCAGATGAGCCGCGCCGCCGGCAGCAGCGATTATCACGGCGACACCGTTTTTTTCAAAATCCCTTATCAATTCGATGGTTCGTGCCGGCGTCCGGTGGGCTGAACTGACTTCAATATCAAAGGGTACCTGAAATTCTTTTAAAATGTTTATTCCTTTTTCAATGTAAGGAAAATCGGAATCACTACCTAATATTATACCTATTTGTTTTTTCATTTGACCACCTTCCCGATATCTTGTCTGAAGTTAATGTTATCGTAACTGATAAACGATACGGCATCGTAGATTTTACTCATCGTCTCTTTTAAGGTGGAGCACCTGGCGCAAATATTCAACACCCTGCCGCCCGCGGTGTAGAAATCATTATCTTTAAAAACCGTTCCGGCATGAAAAATTTCAACTCCCAGGGCTTTAGCTCGTTCTAAGCCCATTATCTTTTTACCGGCCTCATATTTGTGCGGGTATCCCTTGGATGTAAGCACCACACAGGCGGAGACGCCTTCTTCCCATTCCACCGGGATGTCGCATAAATTTCCGTCCACCGATCCTTCAAGCAAATCCACAATATCGCTGTTTAAACGAAGGAGTACGGCCTGGGTTTCCGGATCGCCGAACCTGACATTGTATTCAAGGACAAGCGGCCCTGATCCGGTTATCATCAAACCGGCATATAAAACACCCCGGAACGCCTTGCCCTCGAATTTCATTCCTTCGATGGTCGGGTATATGATCGACTTCATGATTGTATCGTACAACTCTTTGTCGATGCGGGGAGACGGGGATATAGCTCCCATGCCGCCCGTATTACTTCCTTTGTCGTTTTCCAGGGCTTTTTTATAATCCATCGATGTCACTAAGGGGACGACTCTCTTGCCGTCGGAAATCGCAATAAAGGACATCTCCTGTCCCTCTAAATAATCTTCGATAATAACTTCATTCCCGGATTTCCCGAATTTCTTCTCTACCATTATCAACTTGATGGCTTCAGCCGCTTCCGTCAGGTTGGCGCAAATAAAAACACCTTTCCCGGCTGCTAATCCGTCCGCTTTTACAACCGTCGGGTATTTTGCCTTTTTCAGGTAATCAACAGCAGGCTGGGCAGCTTTGAAGGTTTTGAATCCGGCTGTGGGAATGCCGATCTTTTTCATAAATTCCTTGGCAAAGGATTTTGAGCTTTCTAAGGTTGCGGCTTTCTGGGTGGGTCCGAATATTTTTAAATTCCGCCTGGTGAACTCATCGACGATTCCTAAGGAGAGAGGCCCTTCCGGTCCGACAATCGTCAGATCGATCTCCTTCTCCTGGGCAAAATCTGCCAATTCGATAATATTTGAGGCTTTTATGCCCACTATATTTGCCAGGTCTTTAATCCCCGCGTTGCCCGGCGCCGCGTAGATTTCTCTTATTCGTTTCGATTGGGAAACCTGCCGCACCAGGGCGTGTTCTCTTCCGCCTGAACCGACTACCAAAACTTTCATATTAATATCTCCTTCATATTGCAATTTTTTACAAACCGAAAACAACTAAGGTTAACATGTTTTTTATAACATATTTGCCCTTATTTTTCAATTGCTAACCACCAGGTATTCATGGTAAAATATCTTTTCAGGTGGTTTGAATGAATGAAGGCTCATTTTTATCTAAATTGCTGCTCCTGGTTTCGATTGCAGTCCTGTCCGTTGTCTTCTTAATATTTCCGACAATATTAAACAACCCCGACAGCAGCATCAATATCTACACGTTAAAGGATGTCTGGCAAAACGGTAGTGTCGCACTGCCGGTTATCACAAAATTGTCGATATCCTTTACCGACCAGTCCCTTATACGATTCGTGGTTTTTTTCGTCCTGGTTCTCATCGGCATTCTTTCGGAATTTTTTGTGGACAATAAAAAAGCCTCCGGTTTAGTGCATATTTTAAACCTGATCATCGCCATGATGACCGGTGCTCTTTTCCTCTTCTCGCTGGTCGTTCCCTTCATGCCGTTGTAAAGAAATGGGATTGGTGTCATCCATGCGCAGCTTTTTAAAACACTCCCTCTCCGGACATGTCGTGATCGACGCGAAATAGTCGCGTTCCGCTTCGATTTCCGCGGCATTGGCCTTTAATAATTCTATTGCTTTATTAACCTCCGGCCGGTCACCTAAAAAGTTGATTAACTCACCGGCAAACCGGGGGGTGAATAAAATCCTGGCGATAACTGCCTTGTTGTAAATGATATGTTCCCGCGGCACACTATTCGGATTTTGCCGCCGGTACAGGTGCCCGATTTCGATATCTTTCAAAATTTTGACATCACCGCCGGCCAGCCAGGATTTGAGGCTGAGAAACGGTTCGGAGTTCCCCCAGGTTTTTAATCCCCTGAAACCGTGCAGTTTTTGATACCAGGATTTTTTAAAAAAATAATTCGAACCCATCAGGCAGGGAATTTGATACATGCCGCCGTATCGTTCTTCCGCCCATTTGGACTCTATAATTTTCCTGAAACCGACCGGTTTACGGGGATTATCTTTGTGCGTGAGAAATAATTTCAGATCACATCCCACATAGTAAGGCAATCCATGACTCATCGGTAAAAGCGTTTGTCTTAAATCGAAAAGACCGAAACCGATATCAACGGATTTGGTACAGAATAGGGTTTTCGGATTTTTCTCGAGGGCTGCTATTCCTTTTTTAACCCAATTATCTTTCCGGAATCGCATGTGCGCGTCGATGATTAACAGGTTGTCGGACCCGGCTGCCTTGACACCGATATCCCGGCAGACAGCAACACCGAGACGCTTTTTGTTGCGAATATAACGCACCTGCGGACAGTGGGAAAAGTCCGGTTCTTCTTCACTGCAATCATTGATTACCAGGATTTCGACGTTAGACTCCCCGCATGTTTCCGTTATTGATCTGACGGTCATCTCCGGCTCGCTGCCTTCATTGCGAAAACACATGACAATCGATAGATCTTTTTTTTTCATATCCTATTCGAAGAGGTTTAAACATATTATACAAATTTTCCCGGGCTGCAGCGGCTATTTATCGATTATCTCTTTTATGATGTCCAAATAGGGCCGGTAATCGATACCGATCCTGGCGAGCAGGGGGCGATCTCCGGCGATGCTTTTTGCCGAAGCAGTCTTGATAACTTCCCCCCGGTACATGACCGCAACCCGGTCGCACAGGGAAAGGGCTAACAGAATATCCTGGGAAATAATGATGCGGGTGATAGCCAATCTTTTTATCTCCCGGATAATCGTGTAAATACCGTTGTAGTCCAGGTTGGCAAAAGGTTCGTCAAAACATAAAATTTCCGGTTCCATGACCAGGATAGAAGCGAGGGAGACACGCTTCTTCTCGCCGAAAGAAAGGTGGTGAGAGGAGAGGTTTTTTAATGCTGTCAGGTTCAGTTTTTCAAGGATTTTATCAACCCTGGCATTAACTTCCTCTTTTTTTAACCCGCTGTTGTACAGGCCGAAGGCGATATCTTCAAAAACAGTGGGACAAAACAATTGATTGTCCGGGTTCTGGAAAACGATTCCCACTTTCTCCCGCACCTTTTTATCGGTTTTTCCGCTTACCGGAATATTATCAACCCTGATTTTTCCTTCCCCTTTGAGAATTCCGTTCAAATGGAGCAGCAAGGTAGATTTTCCTGCCCCGGTAGGCCCGATAATACCGAATATTTCACCTCTTTTAATATCGAGGCCGATATTTTTTAAAACCGGTTTTTCGGAAGAATAAGAAAAATTCAAATTTTTTATATTTATGATGCCGTTTACATTTTCCATAAAAAACATACCCCCGATATAATAAGAATAAAACAGGTTCCTGCGATTACATCAGCACGTCCGAATCGGCTGCCTTCCCCCTCGGGGAACTCCCCGGAAAATTTCCTGGACACCATGGCATAATATACCAACCGGGAGCGGTGAATACTTTTAAGCAGTATAGAAGCTGCCACGTTACCATAGACCTTTGTTTTGGGCATCCTTATAACCGGCGCTCTACTTTTAATGGCCCGCCGGGCCGCATGCATTTCGTCGACTAAAAGGAACGTATAGGTGTATACCAACCGGGAAATAGTGGTCATAACGGTCGGAAATTTAAATTTACGCATGGCCCACAACAGGCAATTAAAAGGGGTAACGGAAGTTAACATCGTGAGCATGATAATAGAGGCATAGGTTTTTAAGATGATCAGCGTTATTTTCAAGTAAGCCGGATGGCTCAAGTTTTTTAAGGTAAGGTTTTGCGAATCCGGGGAGAGAGCCGCGGAAGTCAGCATAAAGAGACCAATCATCAGCACAAAGGGAGTAACGAGCAGAGCCCGTTTTAAATAATAGGAGATAGGCACCCGGCTCAAAATAACCAGGAATAGCAGCAGCGCATAGTAGACTGCGAAAAGTTTCAAATTGTCGGTGGAGATAAATATAAAAAGCAGGGATAAGCAAAAAAGGAGTTTTCCCCGCGGATCTAAGCGATGGAGCGGCGAATCTAAGTGACAATACTTATCAATGAAGTCGTGCTTCATTTAAATCTACCTCCGGCTTTCTCCCTTTTTTTTCCTGGCGTAGAGAATAAGGGTAAACGCAAAAATCAACACAACTCCTAACAGGATTTTGCAATAGATACATACACCCCGGGTTCCTTCCGAACTCTTTTTTCCACCGTCCGGAAGACCGGGTTCGCTGATCGGGGCTCTGCCGGCCGGTTTCTCCGTGAAAAAGTCAGTGTCGACTGCAATTTTAACCGTTTTTCGATGCCCCATCCCGTCATCCACCCGGAAGAACCAGTCGCCCTTCCTATCCGGGACAAAAGAAAATTTGCCGTTTTTATCGACCCGGCCTTTCTGAAATTCTATTTGCGTATCATTGAAAAAGACCTTCACCTCAGCATCGGTTAAGGCTGACCCGCCGTGGTACATTGAAGTAACCATCACAAAGGGAGACTGTTTCTCTACTTTAAGTGTAAGGCCGTGAGAATAACTCAACAGCGAAAACCACAAAATAAATATTATTATAACAAATATTTGCTTTTTCATCATATTATTCCTATTTCAAATATGAGACACTTTTAATGCTTTGTGCCACATCCAAAAAAAGATTATAAAACAGCGTGTTTTTCAGTATCTTAGACACCCTGAGGTCACCGGGACTATTATACAGAATCTTTACGTAATCTGCAATATTTTCGAATATCTCCGGTTTTTTTATAAAGTCAATTTTGCCGATACTCTTTATCAAAAACGCTGACTTCAATACCCGTCTTTTTCAAGAGCTGAATACTGCGTTCTTCATCGCACGTTTGAATTTCCAGCGCTATACCGCATTGGGACGATATTGTTCGCGGGACCGGAATTGCTTTGACATTGACTCCGGCTTGCAGACATATACGCTCTGCTTTAATGACCGCCCTGGTCGATTGGAATAATAGTAATATTTTTTTCATGAGTTGACAATTGCATGTAATGCTTGCAGAAGCTGCTCGAAATCTTCTACCCTATGATATGCGGACGGTGCGATTCGCACCGCACCGCCGGGCCATGTGCCCAGCGTAAAATG
>JAGLQA010000069.1 GCA_023137075.1 Candidatus Aminicenantota bacterium | reverse complement strand
ATTTTTTTTCCTTTTCGTTACGGGGAGCAGCATACTCTTTTTCTTCGGCGGCCTGGGGTTCAGGCAGTGCTTTCAGGTCGATCTTACCGTTGTGTGTCAGGGGAATCTTTTCCAACCGGGTATAGAACCAGGGCACCATATAATCGGGCAGTCGCCGGTTCAGGTAATCCCGTAATTCGGCGGGGTCCGGGTTTTTTTCTGACACAAAATAGCCGTAAAGATACTTATCGCCGCCCTTTTCGGTCTTTTCGACCACCACGGCTTCTTTTATATCGGCGTGCTCCCTCAGTTTGTGTTCGATCTCGCCCAATTCTATACGGTACCCCCTGATCTTCACCTGGAAATCAACCCTGCCTAAGAATTCGACATTGCCATCAGGCAGCCAGCGGGCCAGGTCGCCGGTTTTATACATGTGCTGACCGGCTGTAAAAGGATTGGGCAAGAAACGTTCAGCCGTTAACTCTTCCCTGTATAAATATCCCCTGGCAACACTCCTGCCCCCGGTATACAGCTCACCCGGCACCCCTATAGGCAGAGGTTTGCCTGCCAGGTCCAATATATAAAATTTCACGTTGGGCAAGGGCTTACCAATGGGTACATTCCCGGAGGAGGGCATACTTTCCTCGATGTATTCTTCATAATAACTGCTGTCAATTGTCGTTTCAGTCACGCCATAACTATTTATTATTCTCATTTGTTTTCCAAATCGTGCCAGCAGCTTCTTGTAATCCGGGAAAGGACAGATATCTGAACCCAGAATTAATAATTGCAGACTGGCGATCTCCAGGTCATTTTCATATATATACTGCATAAAGGGGATAATATAAGAAGGAGTTGACTCGAACAGGGTTACCTGGTGGCTCTTTATCAATTGGTACATAGATTCAGGTTCTACTGCCATTAACGGGTTAATCACCATCTTACCACCATTTAAAAAGGTCCTGGCCAGGTCACCGGCAAAAACATCGAAGGAGATGCTGGCCATTTGCAGCAGAACAACTTCCATCTCCAGCAGACGGTATTCCCTCTGCCAGCCATAGGCGAGATTTACAAAATGATCGTGCTGCACCATAACACCCTTTGGTTTGCCGGTGGAACCGGATGTGTAAATAACATAAACCAGGTCAGTGGGACTGTTTATCAATTCCAGGTTAATAGCTTCATTACTGTTCGCTAACTCTTCCTCAACAGGTACAATTTCCCCGTCAAAATCCGGTTTATCTTTCAAATAAGCCTGGGTCACAAGGAACCGGGTTTTACTATCTGCCAACATAAACTCGATGCGCTCATCCGGGTATTCCGGATCAATCGGCAAATAGGCACCACCTGCCTTCAGAATAGCTATTACCCCGATAATCATTTCTAAAGATCGCCCCACCATAATGGCGGTAATGGTATCCCCAGTTACTCCCCTCTCTCTCAATACTAGCGCCAGTCTATTTGCTTTTTCATTCAATTCTTTATACGACAGAATACGGTCCGCACCTTGTGCAACAACGGCAATATCCTGCGGTGTTTTCCCAACCTGCTCTTCAAATAATTGCTGAAAGGTTTTATCCCGGGGAAAGTCGATATCATTGGCGCTGAAGTCTAGCAGCAACTGCTGCCTCTCTTGTTCGGAGAGCATATCAATGTCGGCCAACTTCACATTTAAATCCGTTAGAGCACGCTCCATTATACGAACAAAATGGCTGAAAATTTGCTCAATTATTCTTTTTGAATACTTTTGAGAATTATATTCAATAACTACTTCGATCCGGTCCGGGGACCTGCGGAAGGAGAAAAGCATATTATAATCAATGTCTTTGAGATAACTTTTATCATGAATATTTTCCAGTAAAAGTACGACATCAAAGAGGGGGAATTCATTTTCATAGACCGGGATGTTTAACAGGTCGGGTAAAACTTCAGTCGGAAAATTCTGGTTTTCCGAAGCGCTGATAATGGTTTCTCTTACCTGCAGCAGCAGTTCTTTGAAACTCATGTTTTCTTCCAATCGATTCCTGAATACCAGTATACTGTTGATAAAATCAGCTTCGATTTCCTGTTTTAATACCGGGGAACCGCTTAAAACATCCCTATTGCCGGTATACTTATTCAGTAATAAAACCAGTCCGGCAGTAAGAACCATGTGCAATTTTATATCGATACCACTGCTAATTTTTTCCAACTTTAATACAAGATCGTTTGGAAAATTAATGGATTCCACTGCCCGGCTACAATTTCTCGGTTCCTCCTCTTTGACCCCGCTGAGATCATAAGGGAAAAAACTTTTCACCAGGTCACCGGATAACTGCTCTAACCAATACTTTTTTTCTTTTACATTTTGATTGGCTGCTATTGCTGCTCTGTCCGAATAATGTCTTACTTCCATAGATATTATCTCCTAAATTGTCAACTCATCCTGAAAAGCCCGGTTAAAAGTCCAGTTCATCTGCCATTTTTTGATAAACATCCGCCTTCACCTTCTCCAGGTCGTGGCATAGTTCGATGTCCCGTAACTTTATATCTTTATTCTCTACCACGATTGAAACAATTTCTAAAAAATGGGCGATGAATCGCTCCATAGTAACTCTCTTAAACAGGCTGGTACTATAAATTAAACGAAAATATATATTTTTTTCAAATTCTACTACATAGAGAGCAGCATCAACCTGTGATACATTTACTTCATAGGGATACGCACTAAAGCTTATCTCTTTTGTTTTTAAAGAGGGGAAGTCCATATTTTGCACAACCAGTTCCATATCATAGATAGGATTCCGGCTGATATCATTCGTGACTCCTAATTTTTCCACTAAATGACCAAAGGAATATCCCTGGTTCTCATAAGCAGATGTGGTATTGGCTCTTACCTCATTTAGAAATTGCACAAAGGTTTTGCCCCCACTCGGATAGTTTCTCATGGCCAGGACATTTATAAATAAACCAATGATATTTTCAAGAGCGGGATGATCCCTGCCGGCTGTAGGTGTACCAATTACGATGTCTTCCTGGCCGGTATACTTAAATAACAAAATGTTATAGACAGCCAGGAGTATCATATACAATGTTGCCCCTGCTGCCCTGGCAATCTCGTTTACTTTACGGGTTAACTTTTCGTCAAACTGCATTGTGATGAAATCACCGGCAAAACTCTGTACAGGGGACCGGGGATAGTCTGTAAAGTTTTCTACTTCGGGTATTCCGTCTTTAAAAAGCTGCAGCCAGTACTCTTCCTGTTTTTTTAATGAGTCCTGTTGCTGCTGTCCGGCCTGCCACTCAACAAAATCTTTATACTGTATCTTTAACCCGGGCAGCTCTTTCCCTTCATAGAAACTGAGAAGCTCACGTAAAAAAATCGTCTGAGAAGTACCGTCGGATATAATATGGTGGGTATCCCTGGTAAAAATGTGCTTTTCTTCCTCTATCTTTATCAACCCTACTCTCAACAAAGGGGCCTTTGACAGGTCAAAGGGTCGGACGAAATTTTTTATAATGCTCGTTACCGGATTACCTATTGTCTGCTGTATCTTGTCTAGCTCATAATATTCCATCTTAAATTCCACATCAGCGGGATTGTGGATTATTTGCACCATTTCATTTTCTTTTAATTCAAAAGAGGTTCGCAAACTTTCATGTCTGTCTATTATTTTTTTTACTGCCCTTTCTAGCCGCCGGTACTCCAGTTTTCCTTCCACTTGCATGATACTTTTCATATTATAAGCGGTATCGATACCTTCGAGTTTGCTCAAAATAAACAATCTCTTTTGTATGGCTGAGGCCTGATAAAAGTCCTTCGGGACAGCGGGTTCTATAGGAATATACCGATCCTCCACCGCTTCATTGATATAAGCTGCCAGGCCGCGAATGGTTGATAGCTGGAAGATTTGCGCTACCGGTATTCGTACATTAAATGCTTTATGAACCTTAGACAGCACGGTGGTTCCCCTCAGGGAGTGCCCACCTAATTCAAAGAAATCGGAATCGATACCGATTTTCTCTTTCTCCACTCCCAATACGGATTGCCATATTTCTACCAATTTTTCTTCAACGTGATTTCGGGGTGCCACATAACGTTCTTTTACACCGATCTCGGGATCCGGTAAAACCTTCCGATCTATTTTTCCGCTCTGCGTTAAAGGCAACCGCTCTAAGGTAACAAAAAAAGTAGGTATCATATAATCGGGCAATTCTTCCAATAAAAAAGCCTTCAATGCCGTTATATCAAAGCTTTTCTTTCTGTCTTTGGCGACGATGTAGGCACAGAGATATTGATCTCCTCGGCTGCCCGGTTCAGCGGTCACTGCCGGGAATTCTCTAACTGCCACAACCGCTTCGCTTATGTCCGGGTGGCGCAGTAAGTGACTCTCGATCTCCCCCAACTCGATCCGGAAACCGCGCAGCTTCACCTGGGAATCCCTGCGGCCCACAAATTCGATCATGCCATCGGGCAGCAGCCGGCCTAAGTCTCCGGTAAAATATAGGACGCCGTACTCGTCATCGCTGCCGAATACCTTCTCCGTGGCCGCTTCATCGTTCCAATAACCGGGTGAAACATGGGGAGAGGCAATGACAATTTCGCCTATTTCGTATTGATCTACTTCGGTTTCGTTCTCATCGATAATAAAAATTTGGGTCCCTTCTAAGGGTTCACCGATGATCAAATATTTAACGGTGTCCCGGGGGTGAATCACCCAAATGGAGTTAACGGAAGATTCGGTCTGACCATAGATATTGGCCAGCAGTGAATGGGGGAAAAATTTTTTAAAACAGAGTATTTCATGCTGCCGTATCGGTTCTCCGCCGAGGAGAATCCAGCGAAGCCCGGCAAAATTTTCGTTCCCGGTCAGGGAGTTGGCAAAATAAGCGAACAGCGAATGCACCGAATGCCAGATTGTGATTTTTTCCAAAATTAAAAAATCGGAAAGCTCATAGGCGCCTTCCCTGTCTCTTATATTAACCGGGAAAAGGGTGGCCCCGTTCAACAGCGCGCTGTAAATATCCGGTACCGAAGCGTCGTGACAGAAGGAGGAAAAGAGAGTCATATTATCCGCTGCAATTATGGAAAATATCCGGGTCCAGTTCTCGATATAGTATAACACATTCTCATGAGTCTGCTTCACTCCTTTGGGCCGGCCGGTGGAACCGGAAGTATACATGATGTAGGCTAACCGGTCTCCCGGGACCTCGACACCCGGGTTCTCGTCCGCTTCCGCGAAACAGTCGAGATCCCGGTCGATGGAAAGACAGGGTACCCCGCTTCCCACTAACCGGCGCGCGCGTTCCATATGCCGGGAAAGAGTTAAAACCAACGAGGATTCGGAATTTTCGATCATATAAGAGAGCCTGTTGTCGGGATAATCGATGGAAAGGGGGACATACACCTGCCCGGCCTTCAACACACCCAGGATGGCGGCAATCATATGAGTACCGTGGTCTAACAATAGGCTCACCCTCTCCGAGGTTTGATCGTGTTGAAGCGTTTTTAGAACGAGATGAGCCACTCGATTGGCAATCCGGTTCAATTCCCCATAGGATAGGGACAATTCCCCTGCCTTCAGGGCAATTGCGCCCGGCGTTTTACCTGCCTGCTTTTCAAATTCTTTCGCAAT
>JAGLQA010000689.1 GCA_023137075.1 Candidatus Aminicenantota bacterium | reverse complement strand
CGTAAAATGTAATACACTATTATAGTGTAAAAATTATCTTTTGTCAACAAAAAAATATTGTTTTTCAATAATTTTTTATTGATATTTAATAATTTTGAATGGGAAGTGCGGAAAAAGAAAAAATTACATTCTCTACTTCATGCTGACTTTTAATCGGAATTTTTCCATCGTCTCCGGGAATCCCTAATAATTCAGTGAGCTTTCACAATCTCCGTGACCAAGGATTGTAATTTTTTTTGCCTTCCTGTTTTGTTTTTTATTTCACATTGCCAGATTATGATGATACGCCATCCCCGGCCCTTTAAGATTTCTATATTCCGTTTATCTCTGGCAATGTTATCGCCTATTTTTTTCTTCCAGAACTCCTTTCTGGTTTCAGGCAGTTCCGATGCTTTACAACCGGCGTGCCCGTGCCAGAAGCATCCGTGAATAAAAATAATGGTTTTGAATTTCGGTAGGACAATGTCCGGCTTTCCGGGATACCGTTTATCATTTGCCCGGTATCTGAATCCTTTCGAAAACAGGAATTTCCTGACATAAATTTCCGGTTTCGTATCTTTCCCGGATATTTTGGACATGATTTCGCTTCTTTTTTTCTTAGGATATATGTCCATCGATACATTCAATACTATAATTTTGCCAGGTCAACGCCAACACGCGCTGCATGGGCAAAGGATTGATTGGCGATCCGTTGGGTATAATTTTCCAGCAGACTTTCTATATAAACAAGATATTTGGTTTTTTCTTCAATTTTTATTTTTATGGCTTTATTCGGTGAAAAGAACCGTTTCTTCTCAGGTATAAAAATCGTAAAGGGTTTGGTTTCCCATGATATAGATATACATAAGGGTTCATTTTTTCGGAGGAGGAGGAAGGAGTAGTGAACCTTTTCGTTATTCACATTTTTTAAAGCTTTCTTCAAATCGTTTTCTTTAGTACCCAACACGAATTGAAAGTTATAATTGATTTTATCCGGTCTTAAACAATCGCATTGGGCTGTGATATTTAACAGGTAACCTTCAATCTCATCGCACTCTACCGATTCCCGGACGCTGAAAATGTCACCGAAACGTATATAATCCTTTTCCTTTCTTTGCGCATGATGAAAAGAATATTGGAAATTCAGTTTTGCCAGATCATTTTGAAATTCTTCGAATTTATTTCCGTTCACTCTTTTATTGATCTCTTCCTTGATTTTGTTATTCGCGATGTATTCTGGCAATACAGGGAACACTTTTGAATCCGAGTTCAGGTGAAAGGAGGCCACCTGGTGTTTCCAGTTATTTCTCAGGAAATGATAAAACTCTTCTTCATCCGGTAAGTTTTTCCGGTGATGGAAGAAGGCAAGCTCATCGACTGCTAATAGATCTTTTCCCACCTTTCCCGCATTCTCCCTGAAATTATTTTTCATCTCCATGGCAATCAGCGACATAATATTGCCGGGATTTCTACATAAATTATCAGAAAATGTTCCATAAACATCTTCGGGGATTATATCAAGTTTTCCTAAAACAGAGATATAAGTGTTATTTATAAAGAGAGTATTGTAAGTACCGTCTATCTTTGAACAATTATAAATATCCGGCTTTGCGTCCGGATTTATTATCGTTGGTAGCATATGAAAAATTAATTGTTCACAACATTCGTATAGGCCATCAAATTCATAAGCCTCTTTTATCGTTTTTTGAAATAGCTTGACAAATTTTTCTCCTATTTTTTTTTTTATAAATGTTTTTTCAAGTTCCTGTTCAAAATATTTTATAGATTCATCCGAAGCCACCTTCAGGACAAAGTCTTTGAAAATTCCAATATTTTTGTCAAAATATTTTCCCGCACTATCCGGCATACCTTTTTCACTTTCAACCTCAAAGAATTCTTCATCCATATTCTCTAACAAATTGTCGTAAGCCTTTTTTCTTTCTTTTTCGTTTTTGAAAATAGAATTGAAAAAGGAGCGAATCTGCAATTCGATCCCGGCTAAACCCGGTTCCTTTGTGTAAATTAGTACGAAAGCCAGGCCAGGACTTTCGGCGGCATCTCTCAAAATTTCAAGAGTATCCTTGAATTTAACCGGATCGTCGGTTAGTTCCCAATCGAGTATCAAAAGGTCCCGGTTTTTAAAAATGAAATTCTCTTCTTTTTTAAATTCCGGATAACTCGTATAGGTGTGGATATCCAGGGTGCAATCACTTTGCCTAAAGGTTTCCGTTAGTTTTTTCGGTTTATCTATGTCCTTGACTTTGCCATCTTTCTCTTTATACGGTTCAACAAACTCGTCATCGATGCATATGGCAGACCTGATGGAATTTGCGACAATTTCTCTTGCTACCGATTCAAAACTCATTTTCCTCCCTCGTCTTATCGTAAGGTTCTATTACGAAACATGCCCCTTCCAACCTATTGTATTTTTTATCAAGCGTGCAGTAAATATCGAAACCTTGGGCTCTCAAATTGGTCCTGGCAAGCCAGAGCCCGATTCCTCTGCCTGCCGGTTTCCGGGAAAAAAACAAGGTGAATATATCCTCCCGGTAGGCCGGTTCGATAGGTTCACCGGAATTCATTATCAATATCTTGCCGTCTTCATAAGCTATATGTATTTTCCTGTCATCAACAGGTATCAACCAATATAAGGCATTATTGACGACGTTTATAAATACCGGCTTTATTACGGATTCGTATGAATAAAAACAATAATTATCAAAAGATTTGTCCGAAGTGAGAACGACCCGGTATTTTCGCAAATTGTTTTCAAAAAATTTCTTCATGTAGGCGATGATGTCTTTCCCCCATATTTCCGATTTTACTCTCCGGGTGGTTCGGTACAACGGGGTCAATAAACGGTGGTTTCGTTCCAGGTGCTGGAAGGAACCTTTCAATTGGTTAAAGTTTTCTTCGATTTCCTTATCCTTATCCGCATAGGTTTTAAAAAAATCGATGGCAGATGCCATTTCGGAGTAAAGAACATTAAACTGATGATCGATAACCTCGATGGCCATCCCCAATTGGGCCAATTCCTGCAGGGCTTCCACTTTTTCTTCGATCTTCTCGTACTGTTCTTTGTACCAGCCTACCAGGAAGTCGTCATCGATTCCGAAAGTGAGGTTCTCCACATGCTTGACGAAGCTGTCGTATTTTTCTTCGATTTCTTCTTTCACGGCTTCGTAGGTTTTTTCCAGTAGAATGAGCCTATTTTGCAAATCTTCCCTTTCTTCGCTGCCGGTCGGCACCAGCGGGTCGGTTTTTTCAAAAAACAGGTCCGCGAAAGCCTGCCTGTCGTCGTCGATTTCATCTTCGAGATTTTTTATCGCTGCCGCATATCGTTTCTTATAACCCAGGATCGATTGTGAGATATCGTCTTTCAGTTGTTCGGATTTATTTTTGAATTCCAACACTAAGTATTCCCCGGTTAACTTCCGGGAGGTTTCTTGAGCGATTTGTTCGCATTTCCCCAATAAAACCAGGGTATCATCTAACTTTACATTGTAATTATACAATTTGTTTTTTTGCCTATCGGCTATGCTCACCCGCCTGGGTTTGACGATTTTCAAATTTTTGATTCCCGTTTTTCGGGATTCGATTTCCCTGAGCAAGGGTTCTATATTGTTATAAATAATTTCCCCTTTCCCGGCTTCGATCTTTAATTTTTCAAACAATGCTTCCAATTCCGGAAATAGCGCCTCGAGTATTTCGCTATTCTGTTTCAGCTCCCTTTTGAAGCGGGTTTCTGTTTGTTTCGATCTCTTTTTTTCAAGCTGAAGAAGTCTCTTGTTCCGTTTTTTTATGACTTCTACTTGCTCTCCTCTCAGCGTGGGTTTCTCTCCTTTAGCTACGGTCCGAAAATATCTAACAGCGAGATCGACAAAAAAACCGATAAGATCATCTCTGAATTCTCGATAAGCTTTATTTGAAATCAGACCTTCTCTCCCTGCTTTATCGATCAATTCGGAATTATTATATCTTGATATTTCGATAAATCCGAATAGTCTGCGATGGCTGAATTGGTAGTAGGTTGCACTCTTCGATCTTCTCTCTTCGAATTTTAAAAAGTCGTAATCAGTACGCCCGTATGGGAGTACCCGGAATTTATCTCTGTATATATATAGCCCTCCGAAAGTGTCCAATTTTTGCATAGTTGCAGACCATTTTTCTTGCGAAAGTTTACTGCTTTTCTGAGCACCTTCAACAAATCCGAATTTAATTATGAACGGACCGTATGGTGTATCCCCAGGGGCTCGTCTCGGTCTATAGGTGTGTTTGACAATGGTATTAAACACCTGCAATTCCCCGCTAAAAAATCCCGTCGCATCGAACTCACCCTCCAACCAGTGGTCGGCTTCCTTAATCTCGGCCTCAGTAAAAAAATAGTCACGGGCAATCAGGTCGTATTTACCCTTATTTTCATGCAGCCAGAAAGAGGTCCGGACATCTTCGCTCTCCCTGAAACCGTCGTAAAGTCCGCTCAATGAAGACCGTAGATACTTCGTGGCGGAATCATCGGCTATCTCGATCCTGTCTTCACCTGAAAGCAGTAACAATTGTTCGTGCGGGTCGAATATAATAAAATAGGTGCCATGAGAGCCGGGTGATAAGAGCTTTTCAAGGATGTCACTTTTCACGAATTCAGGAAAACCTATTTGATCGATTTCAGTTTCTATCGTTCCGGCCAGGTTCGAATGCTCGTCCCAATTCCCCTTTCTCAAATTTTGTTTAAAGATGGATGCCAGGTCTTTGAAAGTATCCTCAAATTCGTTAATACTGCGAAATTCTTTGATAGGAATATTCAGATCGTCTAAGAAAAGATTGAAATTATCTAGTATTTGCCAATGCATGAATAGAGCCACACAAGGTTCGTTTTGCTTTTTTGTGAGCATCAACATGCGATTGCCTAAGTAGGCAACCGAGAGCCTACCGATCCCCTTTTCACCCATGGGGATTCTCCTCTCTTTGTCGAATAAAGGCAGGTTTTTTCCTTTTTTTCGCGAGTCGGTACCCAGGATGAGCCATTTCTCTTTTACATCCTCTTTGCTCATGCCGGAACCATCATCGGAAAGAACGAATAAAGGAGATTTAAGTCCCTTATATCCTTTCAAGTAAAGATGGCAATCCAGGTTATCGGCGTATGCATCGTAGCCGTTCTTCCATAATTCGCAAATGGCAGTGGGTAGGTCGGCTATCTGACCTTTCCCCAACAGATCGATGGCCCTGGCCCTGGCTCTAAATGTCGGCATTCCTGAATTCCTTTACCAGGGTCTCTCCTATACGACGGGACAACTCGGGCGGAACCGCATTCCCGATTTGTCTCGCAATAGAGCCGATATTAGGGCCTTTGAAAACATAACTCTTCGGAAAAGTTTGCAGTGTCGCGCCTTCCCGCACGGAAAGCCCCCTGTGCTCTTCGGGGTGAGAAAACCTGCCATTTGATGTTCGAATGAATTTCGTAGTAATGGTGGGGGCCGGTTTATTCCAGGACATCCGACCATAAACATCACGAAAGATGTGATCTTTTCCTTTGTAGGCTTCTATTTGCAAATAGGGATCGTCTTTCCAGCCCCAACGGTTTCCACCGTTCGGATCTGTTTTTCTTAATCGCAAAATATTCTTTTCCGAAAGGCATGCAGCGGTATGCAGGAAATCCGAATCATCTTCATGACCGGCCTCTATCCTGGGGAATCCGTTACCAACCCCTATAAAATCCTTAATTACAAGTGAAAGGTCCTCTTTAGGTTCGGGTATTTTTATATTTTTCACGACTCTCGATGCTGCGAGTATAAACCGTTTTCGTTTTTGGGGAACCCCATAGTGATTGGCATTTATTATCCCGTAAGCATAAGCGTACCCGATTTGTTTCAGGTGTTCCAGGAAATCATCGAGTTTACTTTCCTTTTTTCTTTTTAAAAGTCCCGGGACGTTCTCTATAACAATGAAACCAGGCTTAAAATGATCAACAAATCGGCGGAATTCCTTTAGCAAATTTTTTGTTTCGGTAGCTTTTGTTTTTCGGGTATTTATCTGCGTCCAATACTGGCAAGGGCTGCACCCGATAAAAACAACGGAATCATCGTTTCTTTGAATACCGGTTCTTTTTTGAAAATCGGACTCGCTTAAATGGTTAATATCGGCATGAATGAAGTCGGAATCCGGATTATTTAATTCGTAGGTTTCTTTGCATTCCACATCGTTATCAATCCCTGCGAGTACTTTTATTCCTGCGAGACGAAAGCCATAGGTCATACCGCCTGCACCGCAAAAAAAATCGATTGCTTTTAGTTTTCCCAGGGCTTTCTCTACTTTTCTCATTTCAATACTAATTTATCATTTTTAGGGAATTTTTGTCAATAGTAAAAACAGAATAAAACAATTTTTTTAAAAAAAGAGCATGGTGGGGCTTTTCTCAACAAGTGGCATGTCGGGGC
>JAGLQA010000688.1 GCA_023137075.1 Candidatus Aminicenantota bacterium | reverse complement strand
CAAAAATTTCCCGCGACTTTTCATACTGCTGCAAGGCCTTATCATAATCGCCTCTTTTTTGATAGATCATACCGATGCTATGCAGACTTCCCGATACACCGGCAATATCTCCGATCTTCTCAAAAATTTCCCGCGACTTTTCATAATGCCGCATCGCCGCATCAAAATCGCCTCGTTTATGATGGATCATACCGATCTGGTGCAAACTTGTTGAAACCAGGGCAATATCACCGATCTTCTCTTTTATTTCCAGCGACTTTTCATACTGCTGCAAGGCCTTATCATAATCGCCTTTAGCTTCATAGATCGTACCGATCTGATGCAAAGTAGCAGACACATTTTTTTTATCCCCAATCTTATCAAAAGCTTCCTTTGCCCTTTCATACTGCTGCAGCCCCGCATCATAATCGCCTCGGGCTTGATAGATCCTACCGATCTGATGTATACTCGTTGCTATACCTTTAATATCACCTATCTTTTCAAAGGTTTCCTTTGCTTTTTCACCCTGCTTTATGGCCTCATCATAATCACCAAAACGATGGTGGCAAATTCCCAGTAAATGGTATAGAGTTGCCCGGTTTTTTTCACTCAATTTTTTTTCTGAAATTCCGGTCAGTAATTCTAACGCTAAATAGGGGTAACCGGTTGTATGTAAATGCTCAATCATTCCATTGGTCAACTCCGCTGCCCGGTCCCACTCTTCGGCCTGCAGCAGGTGGTGGCAGGCTTCCAGGGCAGCATCTAAATACATCTTGCCCTCTTCGTCTTTTAAATTCTCGAAATAATCGGCGGCGCGGAGATGGGCCTGCTTGCGCTCTTCCAGAGGCATGTGCTGCAGCACAAACCGGGCGGTCAGGCGGTGCACGTAGTAGAGAGCGGAATCGGGATCATACTCGATCAGGGACAACTCCTGCAACTTGATACGGCCGGGGCGGCGGATTTTTTTGCCCTGAGCAGCGATGGCCACTTTGGGTACGGGATCGCGGTAGATGGCGAGCCGGTCGAGCAATCGCCGCTGCGGGTCGTCGATGTAGAGCAGCAGCTTTTGCAAAAAGAGGGGCGTAAAATCATCCTCTTTATTCTCCGTGCTGATTATCCGATCCGCAAGTTCGGGGATCAACTCTTTTAATTCAGGCCAATCAAACTCCCGGGCGCCGAACTCCCGGAGGGCGATTTTGTCCAACAATTCCAGTGCCCGCGGGTTGCCGCCGATCTCTTGCAAAAGCGTCTTGATCGATCTTTCCTTCAACCGCTTCAATGACTTGTGATTAAACATCAACTTGCGGCACTCTACGGGTGAAAATTCCGGGACGTCGATCACATCGAATCCGGGTATTTGATAGCGGGTGGAGAAGAGCAGCAGGGTCTCTTTGCCTTTTAAACAGTCCCGGAAATACCACAAAAAATCCTTTAACCGTTGGTTGCTAAACGCCCCTTCCCAGGTCTGGTTCTCCTCGAAATTGTCGAATATGAGCAGCAGTTTTTCTTTTAATAAAAAGTTTTCCAAAAACCAGGCCAATTTTTGCTCGATCTCAGCGTTGGCGGCGTTTACCTGTTCTGCTTCCTTTAAACCGATTTCTGACGCTTTTTGGGAAATGCTTTGCAGGATACCTTCCGGCGTGGTTTCGCCGCGGATGACGATAAAATCATACCCCTGGCGGCGCAAGTTGGCGGTTACCCTGGTGGTGATAGTAGACTTGCCGATGCCGCCGGGCCCTTTTAATACCACGGCCCCTACCCTCTCCTCCACCTCTTTGTATACCTTCCTTAAGATGTCCCTCCTGCCGATAAATCCCCGGTCTAAATACCTGGCTCCTGAGAATTGATGGGATTCGGGCCGATCCGGGGCCGCGATTTCATAAGCGGAAAAATCGGCCGCGCTGAGCTTATCCTTGTTCAAGAGCAGTTGGGGAATCTTCTCTTCACCTAACCGGTCCCAATTGGGTATATCCCGCAGGCGCTTTATCTCACCGGCTGCCACCGCCTCCTGCCCGGCCTTAAAGGCCGCCTCTATGGTTTCCCGCTCTTTCAGGGCGTAAAAGAAACCCACGTTAAAATCGATGGCCGCTAAGTGGCTGATGGCTTCTTTCATGCCGATGACCGCCGGAATGCCCGCTTCGTGCAGCATTTTGGCGGTGGGCATCAAATGCAGTTCTTTCCTGGCCGAATGGCAGGATGAGAGAATCACTAAAGAGACGGTGACCTGGTTCTCTTTTTTCAGGCCCAGCAGCAGCTTTGCCAATTGGTCGCCGCTCACCTCTTTTTTTATACCCTGCTCATCCTCGAGAGAGAGCACCCCCCTAGCCGTCTCATCGATGGCGCCGTGGGCCGTGATTTGCAGGATGTCGTGGCGGCCTTCTTTTAAGTTGTCCTCGATCTCCGCCATGGTGCTTCTCACCGGGTCGGGCATATCTAAGAAGATGTCCCGGCGCTCAAATTCCCGGAACGCGTCCAACAGGGTATCCTGCTCCTGCTCATACAAGAGCGGATCCTCCTCCTTCGGACTGGCTGTTATGGACAGTATTTTTATTTGTTTTATATTATAATCCTTCCTGTATTTGGCATCGATGGCATCATAAAGCTCCCGGTAACCGGTTTTTCGATGGCTCTCTATAGACAGGCTGTTAATATCGCTCAAAATCTCCAACAACTTATCGATGTTATCCCGTATATCCTGATAGAAATTCAATTTCTTAAAAATCGACTGGAGTTTCGTTAATCTTCCCTCTTTTATTTTCTTCTCTAATGCTTCAATTTCTTTTTCCCAATAGCGAATATACTCCAATTGATTTGACGGTTTGTATATTTTAGCGCTTTCAAGAACCAGTGGGAAGATGCGTTCTTTAAATTTTTTATGTTTGGCGATTTGCAGCAATTCGTACATGCAATTTTCCGATTTTAGATAGTGGTCGCTGATAATCAATATCACGTATTTGCCCCTGCCGATGCGCTGCATAAATTGTTTGATCAAACCTTTGTAGGCCAGGTCCCGTTTGTCGCGAATGATTTGCATGCCCTTTTTCCGAAAGGACGCGTCCAATTCATCGGCTATTTTCTCGCTCTCTTCTTTCCAGGAATAGGAAATAAAAACTTCCGCTTTATCCATTGCTTAACTCCTCTAAAATGAATCTCACATCTCGATGTTCCATTATAACCTATCCTATTATCGAAATCAAAGGGTGTGGATTTCAAGATTATTGAGAACTTATGGCCCACAGATTTCCACAAATTAACGCAGATTAAAGGACTAAGATTACTGAGGCCTAATTTCAGCCACGGATAAACAAGGATGAACACGGAGGCAAAAAAAATTACTGAATATATAAAAAAAACGGTTTAAGACGCAAAATTTTGCGTCTCTACGGTTCTCAACAAGAATGTGAAGCCGGTTCTAAAATCTTGTGGGCCATTTCCTGGCGCCATGAATCACTCTTAGTATTTCCAGGACGTTGTTTTTTATCCTGTAAGCTGTGATGTAAGGAGTGCCCGGAATGACAAGTTCTCTCGTATGCGGCACCCTTCCGGCCCGGCCCATTGCGGGATTATCTCTTAGCAGTTCAACATATTCCACGACCTTTTCGACTTCCTTTCCCGCGGCATTCGGATTACCCGATGCAATATACTCATATAAATCTTCCAGGTCCGTGGCGGCCTTTTTAAGCCAGCGAATTCTCACTTTTTTACCATCTTTTTCACTCGTCCGACAATTTCATCATGTTCAACAAATTCGGCATTTGGCGAATCCGCTTCCCGGACTGCCTCCTGGATTGCCTGGATTTGCCACTCCTGTAAGTTTAAATATTCCTCTATCGCTTTGGCTGCCAGGTATGCCCTGGAACGTTCTGTAGCTATTGCCAGTGAATCCAACCGGTTTTTATCTTCTACCGGTAGCCTGACGGTTATTGTGGTTGTTTGTGGCATCTTGTGACCTCCTGTGTTCATTGTAACATAAAAAACAAAAAATTCCAACACTATGGGTTGTAAGTTTTCAGTTTTGGGAAAAATTGATTCGCAGGTTCATGTTTCACACGCCCGTCCGAAAATTGACCAGCCAACGACTCATCTCACTAAAATTTCAAACTCACTGCGCCAAATCCACCTACCTATCTTTGATCTATGTGGATTTCGGCTTCGCTCAAACAGTGAAATTTTACCCCTGAAAAAAGGCCGCTCGACTTGTCGGGCTGGTTCCCAATTTCCTTCCTGAGGCGCGCTCAATCATGAACTGCTGCTCGCTCTTCCTAAAACTGAACACTTACTATGGGTTTAATTCAGCCATGGATAAACATGGAATCGGCTGCGGGTGCCGACCGCCTCGCTTCTCTGTGTTATAAAAATAGCCCT
>JAGLQA010000687.1 GCA_023137075.1 Candidatus Aminicenantota bacterium | reverse complement strand
TTATTTCTTAATACTTGACAGAGTGGCTTTTTAAAAATATAATGATTATGGGCAGTGAAAAAAATGAAAACAAGGATAGACAAATTAATAAGGCAGATCAATTCCGAATTGCAAAAAAAGTTTAAGGAGAAGCTGGCGAAAATAATCCTCTTCGGTTCATACGCCCGTGGGGACTATGATAATGAATCCGATATAGACATACTTGTTTTAATAGAGGATGACGAACCGAAAAAGTACAGCGATGAAATTGTTGATTTTGAAGTCGATTTAACCATAAAATATGGTATCTTGCCTTCAATTATTCTAAGGGACATCAATTATTTCTATGAAAATAAGGAGATAATACCTTTTTACAGGAATGTAGAAAGGGAAGGGGTGGAAATCTATGCCGCATAGTCTAAAAGATTTATGTAAATTCAGGTATGAGCAAGGACAGGCTGCGCTGGAATCCTCGAGAACACTGTTGAATCAAAACGATATCAGGGGTTCATTGAATCGATCATATTATGCCATATATAATTGCATCTGTAATTCCATAAATCATAGATATTTTAATACTCCGACAACCTGTTTTGAGTTGTGATATTCTTAGGATTTGGATTTCGCGGCGCTGTCGTTTTCCCAGTTATCGGCTTTTGCCATGGTAATACCGGTATAACCGTAAAAGATGGAAATTAGCGGATTCAGCAGGTTGAGAAAAGCGAAGGGCAGGTAAAGCAGCGGGTATACGCCTAAGGTGGCTCCCATGAAGGCCCCGCAGGTGTTCCAGGGAATCAGGGCGGAAGTGAGGGTGGCGGAATCTTCCAAACAGCGGGAAAGATTTTTGGGATGCAGGCCTTTCTGTTCATACGCTTTCTTGTACATCCGCCCCGGGATCACGATGGCCATATATTGATCCGAAGCCAGGACGTTCATGCCTAAACAACTGAAAATGGTTATGGCCACTAAAGAACCGGTGCGCTTCACTCGTTTTAACAGGGCCCGGGCAATGGTGGAGAGCATGCCGGTTTTCTCCATAATACCGCCAAAGGAGAGAGCGCAGATAATCAAGGCCACGGTACTCATCATATTTAACAACCCACCCCGTGAAAGGAGATCATCCACCATTTTTATCCCGGTTTGCGATAGGTAGCCCGATTGAGCCGCGTTAAAGACCTCTGCCAGGGTTCTCGATTGAAATACTAAGGCCACGACACCGCCTAAAGCCGTGCCCCCTAATAATGCGGGCAGCGGCGGGATTTTTTTGACTACCATGGCTATTACCAACACGGGAGCCAACAGCAGAACGGGATGGACATAAAAGTTGGCCTTAATGGCGGAAAGAATGATATCTATATTCCCGGTATCCATCTTTCCGCCGGCGTATTTCAGGCCGATCAGGCTGAAAAGAACCAGGGAGATGATATAACTGGGTCCGGTTGTATAAATCATATGGCGGATATGGGTGAACACATCGGTGCCTGCCACCGCCGGGGCCAGGTTCGTAGTATCGGAAAGGGGCGACATCTTGTCACCGAAATAGGCGCCGGAAACGATGGCTCCCGCAACTATGGGAAGCGGGATACCCAGGCCTTTTCCTACGGCGATTAATGCCACCCCTACTGTGCCTGCTGTTGACCAGGAAGAGCCGGTTCCCAGGGAGACAATCGAGCAGATAAGCAGGGAAGCTATTAAAAAAATGCCGGGAGAAAGGATCGTTAAACCGTAATAGATCATGGTGGGTACAATCCCGCCCAGCATCCAGGTGCCGATCAGGGTGCCGATAACTATCAGGATTAAAATAGCTCCCATGGCGATGTTGATGCCGTGAAGCATGCCGTCTAAGGTTTCCCTCCAGGAATACTTGTAAAAAGCGGCAATCATTGCGGCGACTGCCGCAGAGCAAATCAAGGGGATATGGGGGTCCTGTTTCAGGAACCCGATAGCCAGGAACAGGATGGCTACCAAAAAAATAACGGGGATCAACGCAACTTTAAGCGGAATTTGTCTTTTATTATCGTCCATGTTTTAATATAGAGTCTTTTTGCCCTCTTGTCAATCTTTTTTTGCAAGAAATGGGAAATTGGATTGTTTAACGGTTAAATTCAAAGTAAAAAAATATTTGAACTTTTTGAAAAAATGTGATTGAATAATGTTT
>JAGLQA010000686.1 GCA_023137075.1 Candidatus Aminicenantota bacterium | reverse complement strand
AATTTGATATAATTTAATATGAGCTTTGCATACCCGACCGCGTTTTACTTAACACCTTTAATCGTTCTGTTCGTGCTGGCAGCATTATATAATTATAAGAAAAAAAGAAGCATCCTCACTGCGTTCATCTCGGAAAACGCCTATAAAAAATTGGGCGTCCGCAGCGGGCACGAGATCGATTTTTTTAAAACATTCCTGGTTACCTTTGCCATGATCTTCTTCATTCTTGCCCTGGCCGGCCCCCAGTGGGGCGAAAAATTCGAGGAGATCGATATAAAGGGAATCGAAGTAAGCTTCCTATTAGACACCTCCAATTCCATGAGCGCCGAAGACATAAAACCCAACCGGCTCGAGGTGGCTAAAAGCTTGATTACCGGCATCGTCGACAGCTTAGACACCGATTACGTCAGCTTGATAAATTTCGCCGGAAAAGCCTATGTACAATGCCCCCTGACTGTGGATTACGAAGCCTTTAAAATGCTGACCGAAGCTTCCGCCATAAGCCCGGTTGAAGAACAGGGCACAGACTTCGGAGAAGCTTTTGCCGTTACTTTAAAATCCCTTGCTTCATCAAAAAGTGAAAAAAAGTTACTGCTGTTGATTACCGATGGAGAAGACCAGGAAAGCGGCTGGCAAAACCAGGTAGAAGAATTAAAAAACCGGCAGATCATCGTCTTCACAGTGGGTGTGGGTATCCGGAGCGGCGCTCCCATACCCATTAAGGACAAAGATGGCAATATAACGGGATGGAAAAAAGACAAACAGGGCAATATCGTTAAAACCAGTCTAGATGAAAATACACTTATCCGGATCGCTTCCCGCTGCGGGGGACAATACTTTCGATTGACAGACGCTTCAGCCGTCGATACATTTATCATGGGACTGAAAACCTTCGAGAGGTCGGTACTGAAAAAAAAAGTGAAATTGAAAAAAAAACATAGGTTTTATTTCTTCCTGATACCTGGTTTAATATTGCTTATCCTGGAACTAATGTTAAGCGAGAGAAAGTTAACATGGAAAAAAAGTTAATCATTATTTTAATTGTACCGTTTATGTTATTCTGGCATTGGTTCGAACCTGCGGCCAAAAAAAACCAGGTAGGTATCACTGCCTATCAGACGAAAAAGTACGACGAAGCCTTAAAGCAATTCCTCTCGGCGAAAGGTATAAAACCGGACCTGCCGGAATTAAAAAGTAATACCGCTTCCTCCCTCTACCAATTGAAAAAATACAAAGAAGCCTTAGAGGAATTCTCACAAATAGATCTTAAAAAAACAAAGATCCCGAAAGACGATCTCTTTTACAACATCGGCAACTCTTTTTTCCGGCTCAACCAGTTGGATAAGGCGCTGTTATTTTATAAAAAGAGTTTATTAGAGGATCCCGAAGATATCAATGCCAAGAAAAATTTTGAACTGACATTAAAAAAAATACAACAGCAGCAAAAGAAGCAGAACCAGGACCAGGACAAGAACCGCAAAGATAAGGATAAAGAAAAACAGGATCAAAAACAGCAAAAACAAAAAAAACACAAGAACATTTTGCAGTACTTAGATCAGAAAGAGAAGAAGCAGATGAAAGATAAAAAACGAAAAATCGGGGTCGCCCGAAAAGAAAAAGACTGGTAATAGACAACTATGAAGGCAAAACGACATCACGGTAAAAAAAGTATTTTAATATGGATGCTGCTGCTGTTTTTCTCTTACACCGCGTTTCTATTTCCCGATGAGGCGGAAGTGAGAGCCAGTGTGAATGCCGATAAAATCGGCTTAGACGATGTTTTAATCTACACGATTATCTTGAAAGGAATCCTGAATCCCACCCAACCCGATATCTCCGGTCTATCCACCTTCAAGATCGCGCAAACCTCGAGAAGTTTCAGAACGGAAATCATAAACGGTGTTCTTTCACAATCGGTGGAATTTGTCTATTTTTTAACGCCTAACAAAACCGGGGCCCTGAATATCCCGGCCTTCACCTACGAATATAACGGAAAAGAGTATAAAACCCAGTCTTTTACCATCGTGGTGATCAAAGGAAGTTTGGGCACATCGCAGCCCCAGAGAAGACGGTCAATCTTTGATGATGATTTTTTCGGCCCCTCAAGGAGAGAAAAAAGGCAGCCCCGTGAGATCGATGTGCTGTTAAAAGCCGAGGTATTCAAACGAAATGTTGTAAAGGGTGAACAGGTTATCTATAAAGTGCTCCTCTACTCGAGAAATACAATCGAGTCGGTCAATATGACATCAAATCAATCTTTTTCCGGATTCTGGCAGGAGTGGTACCCGGTTCCCCAGACGATCCGTTCTGCCGACGGCACCTTGAACGGCAAGAATTACCGGGTCTTCGAAGTCAGGAAAGCGGCTCTTTTTCCCACAGAAACCGGGACGGTCACAATCCCATCCCTGAAATTTGAACTGCTTTTAAGGGAGGATTCATTCTCAATTTTTTCCGATACCAGGCGAATCTATCGTTCTTCACCGGAGTTAAAAATCAACGTATCGGAACTACCTGCCGATGCGGAGGGCTTGCCCGTGGGACGTTTTAATTTCGAGGTCAGGGCAAATAAAAAAGAGAACGATATCAATGATATTTTGACACTTAAAGTAAAAATAAACGGACGGGGCAACATCAAAACCCTCGATGTGCCATCTTTCGAAAGTGGCAGCTATTTTAAAATTTACCCGGCCAAAATTTCACGCAGCAGCAATTATAACGAAGACTATTTATCCGGGACATTAGAAGCCGAAGTACCTGTATCCTTCAAGGAAACAGGGTTAATCTCTTTTCCGGTGATAGAGCTGAAATACTATGATCCCGACATGGCCCGGATGGTTACCAAAAGCAGCGCCCCGATCATAATCATAGTGACGGGCGCTAAAGAAAAGGAAGAGAACGCGGCCACGGTTCCCAGCACCGAAATCGTAAAAAAAGGCGAAGACATCGACTTTATCAAGACCGGAAATATCTACGACCAGCGTAATAAATTATACAAAACCGGTCTATTCAAAATTCTTTTTATACTTTTCTTCCTGCTCAACATTTTGTTTATTTTGAAAATCCTCGTCGTTGACCGACTAATCTCGCAAAGCGAGCTTCTCAAAAAGAAAAAGCTGCTGAATAAAACCACCGGTAATCTAAAAAGTATCCGCGAGTACGGCGAGATATTCCCCATCCTGGAAAACTATTTAAAGAGAAAAGCGGGACTCGGCCTGGCAGAGATAAACACTTTTAGTATCGAAGGCCTCTTTGAGAAATACGGCGTAAGTAATAACGATATAAAAAACTTTGTCCGTATTAAATCCGAATCCGAAGCGTCACGGTTTTCACCGGTTAAAAAATCGGGTAAAGAGTTAAAGCAGGACCTCAAAGTATTGATCGATATATTAAAAAGAATCGACAGCAAGCTAAAGTAATCCTGCGTTGGACAAAAATTTTTGATGAGCTAATAATTTACCTGTCCACATAATAATTCCTAATTCTTGGGGTTGCTAAAAAGAAAGGATTATATTATCATAGGGTTTAAAAACCTTGGAGTTTAGTTATGGATGAAGAGGAATTAAAAAAATTAATTGCTAATTTAATTATATTGCCTTTTGAAACCGAATGGGTGGAGTTTAAAGAAAATGTTTTTAACCCTGATGATATCGGCGAATATATCTCGGCACTTGCTAATTCCGCCTGCCTGCATGATAAAAATGAAGCTTTCCTGGTATTTGGAATAGAAGATAAAACCCACAAGATCAAAGGAACAAAGGTAAACCTTAAAAATAAAAAAGTGGGAAACGAGGAATTAGAAAATTGGATCGCCAGGCATTTAAATCCCCGGGTAGATTATGAGATACTAAATTTAGAATTTGATAACCTGCCAATTTCAATGATAAAAATATACCCATCATATAATCAACCGGTTCGATTTAAAGGAACGGCTTTTATCAGGGTTGGGTCTTATAAAAAAAAACTTTCTAATTTCCCTGAAAAAGAAAGAAAAATTTGGAAGAGAACCCAGGAATATGAATTTGAGACTGGGATTTGTCAAGAGGATGTAGATGAAGATACGGTACTAAAACTTATCGACTACCCCTCGTATTTCAATCTTCTCGATTTGAATTTACCGCCGAATAAACAAGGCATACTGGATAAATTGAGAGAGGAAAAACTCATTGTAAAATTCGGCAGCAGTTATCATATCACAAATATGGGAGCGATTCTTTTCGCAGCTAATTTAAAAACTTTTGAATCGGTTTCACGGAAAGCCATCCGTGTGATTTTTTATGAAGGCAGAGACAGGTTGAAAACTATTAAAGAACAAGCAGGCAATAAGGGGTATGCTTCCGGTTTTGAGGGGTTGGTCGAATTTATAAATGATCGTTTACCCGCGAATGAAGAGTTGGGTAGGGTGTTCAGGAAAGAAACCAAGATGTATCCCGAGGTTGCCATCCGGGAATTATTGGCGAATGCGTTGATCCATCAAGATTTTACTATAAAAGGGGCCGGTCCTATGGTAGAAATTTTTGTAGACAGGATCGAAATAAGCAACCCGGGGAAGCCCCTTATCGAGACACTGCGCTTTATCGATCATTCCCCAATTTCAAGAAATGAAAAATTGGCATCTTTACTCCGAAGGATTGGAATGTGTGAAGAGAGAGGAAGTGGGATCGATAAGGTGATTTCTGCAATAGAGGTTTTCCAAATGCCTGCTCCCGATTTTGTTACCAGTGAAAATTTTTTTAAAGTTATTCTATATGGTCCTAAAACTCTGCGACAGATGGACAGGTATGATAAAACCAGGGCCTGTTATCAACATTGTTCCTTAAAATATGTTTCCGGTGAACCCATGACGAACCAGTCGTTAAGGGAAAGGTTCAGCATCATAAAAAATAATTATTCCATAGTTTCGAGAATAATAAGCGATACTATAAATGAAGGGCTTATTAAATATTTTGATCCTGCCGGGAAATCGAAAAAGTATGCCAAATACATTCCTTTTTGGGCATAATTCTTTATTTAACGCTTTTGTAGTTGGATAAACTAAACCCACCTGTGGTATCCGGTAAGCGACTATCAATCTTTCCCGGGATAGAATTCCGGACTTCATTATTCATAATTAAGTTCTTTTTGTTTTATGTGACTGTTATGTGACTAAAGCATGTTTACTAATCCGTAGAGGGTTGATAATAAAGGATTCTTTATGTGACTGAAGCTAAAATATATACACACCCAGTGGGGACGTACAGTGAGGACGCTCATTAGAAATGCATTGTCAAAGGGTAGACTGGTTTTTTTTATTTTTCTGCAACAAAAGCCTCTTTTAATAATAACCGGTTCGGTTGGCTGTTGTTAAAAGAACTTCCGCACTACAGCGATTCATCATTTCAATAATTCATGAAATACTTGACAACTTGCTTTTTTTATTCTATAATATCTTATGCTAAACGGAGATTTTTTTTATGAGCAGTACGCCCTGGTTTGCAAAGCGATTGTCAACCCGGTACGATTAAAGATCATTGAAGTGATTAGCGACAGGAAGATGAATGTTTCGCAAATCCGGGAAAAGATGAATATTTCCATGAGTAATCTTTCCAATCACCTGAGCGCCCTCCACCTGATGGGTGTCCTGGGCAGGGAAAAAAA
>JAGLQA010000685.1 GCA_023137075.1 Candidatus Aminicenantota bacterium | reverse complement strand
CGTAATAAAAGGATCGATAATCAAGCTGGAATTGATCAGGCCGGAAACCATTTTGCCTAAGCCGATGCCCATTAATATCCCGATCATTCCGCCTAACATGCTGAGAATCACCGCTTCGATCAAAAATTGAACCAGGATATCCCCTGCCCTGGCACCGATGGATAGGCGGATGCCGATTTCCTTAGTGCGTTCCGTAACCGAAACCAACATGATATTCATGATCCCGATTCCACCGACTAAAAGAGAGACACCGGCAATGGCTCCCAAAAGCATGGTCAACATGGTGGTGATACCGGTTATGGCTTGAATAAATTCCGTCTGGGAACGAATCATAAAATCATCATTGTCACCGGGCCTTAGCCGGTGTTCCTGCCGGAGCAACTTAGAGGCTTCTTTGATGGTCGCATCCATCTCGTCTACGGAGGTCGCGCTGGCCATAATGGTATTCACGGTGCGGCCGTCGCTCATGCGATAGAGTACGGTTGCAGCAGGGGCCAGGATAACGTCGTCCTGGTCACCCATCATACTCTGGCCTTTTTCAGTTAAAACGCCGATAATAGTGAAGGGGATATTCCGTATGCGAATTTTCGCACCCAGCGGATCTTGCTCGCCGAAGAGTTCGTCAACCACACTTTTTCCCAATACCGCCACTTTTTTCCTGGACCTGACATCTCGCTGGGTAAAAAAAGAACCTTTTTCCAGGCTCCAATCCCTGATCTCTAAATAATTCGGGGAAACACCTTGCACACTGGTTGCCCAATTTCTCCCTGCAGCTATCACCTGCCCGGGAGCATTTATCACAGGGGAAACATTTTGCATCAGCGTAGCTTCTTCCTTTAATTTTTTCACATCACCCATGGTCAGGGTATTCAGGCTGGCCGCACCGTGGCTCACGCCACCTGTACCAGTCGATCCGGGCATAATAATCAACAGGTTTGTGCCTAAGTCGGATATCTGGCCTTCTATATCGGCGGATGCTCCCTGGCCGATGGCAACCAAAGCAATAACCGCGCCTACACCGATGATAATACCTAGCATGGTCAGGAGACTGCGCATCCTGTTTTTTAATATACTTTTAAACGCTACTTTTATAAGATTTTTCCATTTCATTTGACCGTTACCTCCTGTTCGATTTCGCCATTACTAAAAACCACCGGGACTTCGACAAAGTTATGCAAATCCTCAACCGCACTGTGGCGGTTTAACACCGGCTCATCTTTTATCTTCAAGCCATCCTGCAGCACGACAACCCTTTTGGAATATAGGGCAATATTCGCTTCATGGGTGACCAGCACGATGGTGATACCCTGCCGGTTAAGGTCCTGAAAAACGGTCATAACTTCGATCGAAGTTTTGCTGTCTAAGTTGCCGGTGGGTTCATCGGCCAGTATTATGGATGGTTCATTCACCAACGCCCGGGCAATTGCTACCCGCTGCTGCTGACCGCCGGATAATTGGTTGGGTTCATGATCTAACCGGTCGCCGAGCCCGACTCGCTCTAAGGCTTCGACAGCTCTCTTGCGGGGTTCCTGAAACTGCCCACTGCGGTCATAAAGTAGGGGGAGTTCCACATTCTCAAGGGCAGTGGTGCGGGCCAGTAAATTATAACCCTGGAAAACAAAACCGATCTTCCGGTTGCGGATGTCTGCCAGTTGACGCTGATCGAGTTTGTTCACATGTATGCCGTCCAAAAAATAGGAGCCTTCCGTTAGTTCATCAAGACAGCCGATAATGTTCATCAGGGTGGATTTACCGGAGCCTGATGCTCCCATGACCGCAAGAAACTCGCCACTTTTTACACCCAGGTTCACACCACGGAGAGCGTGAACTTTTACATCTCCCATGTAGTATGTCTTCTTAATTTTATTTAATTTTATCGTTTCCATTACTAGAAACCTCCTTCGGGGGGGGGTGGGGGCATCAGTAAAGAACTTTTTTTACTTGAAGCGGATTTCTTCTTCGTTTTGAATGCTGTGATAACCTGCATCCCTTCTTTGAGTTCCGTACTTCCAAGAATCTCTGTCAACAAACCGTCTGTGGCACCTTTTTTAATGACAACCATGTCTGGCATACCATCGGTGTCTAAATAAAAAACCATTCCTTTATTGTCAGGTAATCCTGAAACCATTCCCGCACCGGGCATCATATTACCCCCTCCCTGTTTCAACCGCATTTTTTCCATCATTCGCGGCCCGTATTGACTCATTAGGTCCATGGATGGCTTGAAGTTGAGTACCATATTAGGCACCAGCAGCACATCCCTTCTTTCTTCTATTAAGAAATCCACCGTGGCGGTCATACCGGGCAGCAGCATACCCTTCTCATTGGCAGCATTCACTACAACTGTATAATTCACCACATTCTGGATGGTTGTGGGCTGCAGCCTTATCTGCCGAACCTTGCCGCTAAAGGTATCATCCGGATAGGCCTGAACCGTAAAACGAACCGATTGATTCTCTTTAATCTGACCGATATCGCTTTCATCCACGTTGGTCTCAATCTGCATACGGGTCAGGTCTTCGGCAATTACAAACAGTTTAGGGGCCTGGAAATTGGCTGCAATAGTCTGCCCGGCATCTACCGTTCGCTCGATTACGGTTCCATCTATGGGAGAACGAATGACCGTATAGCTTAAGTTGGTTTTAGCCCTATGCAAAGCCGCTTCCGCTATTTTAAGGTCCGCTTTCGCGATTTCTAGAGTGGTTTTGGTCACTAAAAATTCCATCTCCGAGAGATGGCCTTTATCAAACAGGGGTCGGTTTCGCCTGACTTCAGCATCTGCCTGGGCCAGTTTAGCTTGAGCACGCAAAACCCCGGCTTCGGCATCCCTGACAGCAACTGCAAACAGGGTTTTGTCCAAAACAGCCAGGACCTGGCTCTTTTTCACTTCATCGTTAAAATCTACCCGGATTTTTTCGATTATTCCCGATACCTGGGAACCGACTTCCACGGTTTCAACCGCGCTAAGCGTCCCGGTACTGGAAACGATGTTTTCCAGGTCTCCCCTTTTGATTTTGGCAAACTGAAAGCTGCCGGCCTCAGCCGGTTTGAACAGTGATTTTAAAGAAAATGCCCCGATTAAAACAACAACCGGTATTACAATGGCAATGATAATTAATTTTTTCTTTTTCTT
>JAGLQA010000684.1 GCA_023137075.1 Candidatus Aminicenantota bacterium | reverse complement strand
CCGGCTCGAATTAAAATAAAACAAAATGCGGTTTTATATTATTTGATGAAAAAAATAATTGAATTTTACTCGAAACTATTAAGAAGCCCCTGGGCTGTTTTGATGATTATTGTTTTTTTGGGGTTTAACTATAACTATAGATTGGTCGGACTACTCGGTTCTATTATAATCATATTGTTGAGCAGGAAAGCCTGGCCCGAAAATTGGGTTAATTGGTTGGGATTAAAATTTAACAAAAAAAGCATTGCTCTTTCAATCATTTTACTTCCTGTCATTATTATTGCCTCTTACCTGGTAATACTCCAAATCTCGGCAATAGAGAATATCTCCTATCGCTCGTGGTTGGCGGATCCTGATATATTGGGATATATTCACAGCTTCAGTCAGACGTTAAACGAAGAAATGATATTGGGAGCCCTCCTGCTCAACGCTCTCAGGAAATATTTTTCAAAATTACATCCCCTGTGGATAGCCTTGAGCGCGGCTGCTGTATTCGCACTACTTCATTATCCCTTTTACGCCTGGATTGTGTTCGGCGAGCATTCGGGAGAAATTACTATTGTAGCGATTCTTACTTTATTTGCTATCGGAGTAGTGCGCAATAACCTGATCTTACAAACCGGGCATATCGGGTATGCCTGGGCACTGCATCTCGGTTTTAATATCGTTTTTTTTAGAGGGGATTTTTATGATCTCGCTAAAAATATTTTTTTGAATCAGCCCGAACGCTTTAACCTGATCCTGGGTTCTTATATCATGTTGATTATCGGGATTATAATCCTTATCGCCAGCCTGTTATTATATCGGAAAGATTTTAAAATTTTTCATCATATTAAACCATGTTAACAGCTATAAGATGTTGCCAGGGAAACAAAATAGCTATTGACTTTATTTCATATTTTTTTTAATATGTTCTTAATGGTTTTAGAGAAACGAAATTTCATGAATATTTAAGGATAGTCGGGTAATGAAGAGCTTAAACAGGAATAATCCGGTGAAAGACAGCGCCGCTGTCGAATACTGGCGGAAAAAATATCCTGAAAAATTTGCCGGTGAAGAAGAGATTTTCAAAAATATCCGCCGGGGGAGCAGGATATTCCTCAGCACGGCTTGCGGAAAACCGCAGTACTTAGTCGACGCGTTAACGAAGCATGTCGAATCCTTTCCCGCGGCAGCCGGAAGAGCAGGGAGTTTTTTCACCTGGACCCTCGGCGTATCGCCTTTTGTCAGTAAGAGAGAAATCGACAATTTCAGGCAGAATGCATTTTTTGTGGGGCACAGCAACCGGGATAACATCAACAGCGGTAGGGCAGATTATACGCCTATATTTCTTTCCCAGGTGCCGCACCTGTTAGACAGCCGCAGAATCCCCATCGATTTCGCCCTCATACAAACATCGCTGCCGGATCAAACCGGGTATGTCAGCCTGGGCGTCAGTGTGGATATTACCATGGCTGCCGTTAAAAATGCGTCCGAAGTTATCGCCCAGGTAAACGCAAATATGCCGCGAATCCACGGCAATACCTTCATCCATATCAACGACATCGATTATATCATCCACCACGATGAGAAACTCTTAGAATTTTCCCCGGTAGTTCCGGATGATATCGCGCAGCAGATCGGAAAATACGTATCACGGATCATCAATGACGGCGACACCCTCCAATTGGGATACGGGAGTGTCCCCAATGCTATTTTAAATTGTTTGCAGGAGAAAAAACACTTAGGCGTTCATACCGAGTTGTTGACCGATTCCCTGGTGAATTTAGTTCAAAAAGGGATCATCGATAACTCTAAAAAAAATGTCAATAACGGTAAAACAGTGGCCACTTTTTGTATGGGTATGGAAAGTTCTTATCGATATATTCACGATAATCCCGCGTTTGAATTTCACCCGGTCGATTATACCAATAATCCTTTGATCATTGCCCGGATCAGGAATATGACGGCGATTAATTCGGCGCTGCAGGTGGACCTCACCGGCCAGGCAACCGCCGAATCATTGGGAACCGACTTCTACAGCGGCATCGGAGGCAGCGCGGACTTTATGAGGGGCACCATGCTGGCACCGGGAGGAAAAACCATCATCGTCCTGCAAACAACCGCAAAAGGGGGGTCGGTTTCCCGCATCGTGCCGTTTATCGAACGTGGAGCCGGTGTCACTCTTAACAGGGGAGACCTTCATTATATTGTAACGGAATTCGGGATCGCTTATGTTCACGGAAAAAATATCAGGGAACGGGCTATGTCCATTATTGCTATTTCCCATCCAAAGTTCAGGCCCTACCTGATCGAGCAGGCCAAGAAGAACAACCTGATTTACCGGGACCAGGCCTTTATCCCGGGAAAAAGCGGCAAATACCCGGAACACCTCGAATCCTATCGCAGGACCAAAACGAGCTTATCCCTGTTTCTCAGACCGGTTAAAATAGACGACGAAACCTTGATCAAAGACCTGTTTTACTCCCTGTCGGACCGCAGCCTGCAGCGCCGGTTTATGTCACTCAGACGGGATGTTCCTCATAAACTCAGGCAGGAATTTGTGGTCATCAACTATGCGATGGAAATGGTCATTCTTGCCACCCTCGAGAAAAACGGCCAAGAGATCGTTGTGGGGATGGGACACTATATCAAGAATCCGGACACTCACGCGGCCGAGGTGGCATTTACAGTCAGAGAAGATTATCATAATAACGGGATCGCGACAGAGCTGCTGAGGTACCTGGCTATTCTGGCAAAAAATGAGGGACTGCTGGGATTTACCGCGGAGGTCCTCTTAGAAAACAGGCCGATGCTAACGGTTTTGGAAAAGATGGGATTTGACATGCAGCGAACGATAGAGGATAATATCTATAAACTTATAATGAGATTTTGAAATGAATATGAAGAAAAATAATATCAAAGAGTCCATGACCTACTTGTTTGAGCCGCGGAGCGTGGCGGTAATAGGCGCTTCGCACAGGGAAGGGAAAATCGGCCACACCATCTGCCGGAACATCCTGACAGGCGGATATACCGGGGAATTATACCCGGTCAATCCGAAAGGCGGCAGTATACTGGGCCGGAAAGTATACGGAGATATCCTGGCTGTGCCGGACCAGGTCGACCTGGCCACAATCACGGTGCCGGCAAAATATGTGCTCGAATCGGTTAAACAATGCGCGGGAAAAGGGGTGAAACACATCCAGGTTATCACTTCCGGTTTTTCCGAAATCGGCAATACCGAAGAAGAGAATAAAATAGTGGCTGCGGCAAAAGAAAAGGGCATGCGGGTGTTGGGACCCAATATATTCGGCATTTATTCGGCAGCCGCATCAATGAATGCTACCTTCTCAGCTTCAACCATACAAGCCGGTCATGTGGCCATACTGACCCAGAGCGGCGCATTGGGAGTAGCTATGATTGGCAAAACAACCGTGGATAATATCGGGTTATCCGCCATTGTTTCAACGGGAAACAAATGTGATATCGATGAGACCGACCTGCTTGCGTACTTAGTGCCCCAGGAGCAAACCAAAGTTATTCTGATGTACATCGAAGGAGTGAAAGACGGGGCCCGGTTAATCGAAACACTCAAATGGGCGACGGCCCAAAAACCTATTGTGGTGATTAAATCAGGGCGGTCGAAAAGAGGCGCCATGGCAGCCGCGTCTCATACCGGGTCTCTTGCCGGTTCCGATGAGATTTTTGATGCTATCATGAGGCAATGCGGCGTGATACGGGCGGAAACTATAGAAGAAGCCTTCAACTGGAGTAAATTTCTGGCTTTTAGCCCAACACCTGGAGGAAAAAATACAGTTATCGTCACCAACGGCGGCGGCGTGGGCGTGCTGGCCACCGATGCCTGTGAAAAATTTAACATTCATTTATACGATGACCAAAAAGTATTGAAGGAGGTTTTTGATCCGTCAACTCCTTCATATGGTTCGACAAAAAATCCGGTTGATATTACCGGCGGCGCGGGCTCGGATCATTATATCCAGGCCCTATCCGCACCGTTAAACTGTGACACTATCGATGCCGCGATCTCCTTGTACTGTGAAACCTCCACCTTCGATTCGGACAACCTGGTCCCCATGATACGGGACACCTACAAAGAATACAAAAAAGTGGGAAAACCCATCAGTTACGCAATTGTCGGCGGAGAATATATTGAAAAAGCAATCGTAACCTTGCGAAAGGAGAATATCCCGGTTAGCGGTGATGTGTACGACGCGGTTTCGGCCCTGGGGATCTTATACCGTTACCGGCACTACTTAGATGAAAGATCCGATGTGGTGGATGAAGCTGACCTGGATATTGGAAAAATCGAAAGGATCGTGGACCAGGCTCTGCGCGATAACCGCACCTTCCTGTTATCCGATGAAGGGCTTGAGGTGATGAAGGCCGCCGACATCGGTATCCCCCGCAGCCGTATCGCCAGGAGCCTCGAGCAGGTACTGTTTCACGCCGAAGAGATCGGCTATCCATTGGTTATGAAAGTCGTATCGCGCGATATCCTGCATAAGAGTGACGCAGGGGGAGTGGCTCTCGATCTTCAAAGCAAACAGGAAGTCATCGATGCCTATGAAGCCATCATACGGAAATGTAAAGCCTATAAACCCGGCGCGGTAATCGACGGGATCGAAGTCAGCGAGATGCTGGAATCCGGTACCGAATTGATCGTCGGCGCCCGGCGGGATCCCTCTTTCGGCCCCATCGTGATGTGCGGCTTAGGCGGAATTTACGTGGAGGTCATGAAGGATGTTGTATTCCGGGGCCTGCCTCTCAATAAAAAGGAAGTGTTGACCATGCTGAAAGAAATCAAATCCTTTCCTATTTTGTTAGGGGTGCGAGGAGAGGCGAGAAGAGATATCGAAGGCGTGATTGACACCATCATAAAAGTGGGAACCATTTTGAAACATTGTAAAAAAATAACCGATATCGAAATAAACCCTATTGTAGTTTACGAACAAGCGCGGGGTTTACGGGCCTTAGACGCACGGATATTAATCCGGAACCCAAAGGAGGGTAAATAAATGAGTAAATTATTAATCGCATCCACCCGGCAAGGTGCCGGTAAAACCAGTATAATAGTCGGCATTTCATTCGTATTAAACAAAAAATTCGGATACATCAAACCCTTTGGGGACCGCCTGGTTCATCACCGGAAAATTAATTGGGATTACGACTCTTTTCTCATCAAAGATCTCTGGAACTTAGATATGGAATCGGAGAATATGTCTTTGGGATTCAGCCACTCCAAATTGCGATACATGTATGACCCGGAGAGCTTGAAAGCCGCTCTCAACGGGATTGCCGTAACCGCTGCCTCCGGCAAAGACTTGCTGTTCATCGAAGGGGGGCAGGACCTCACCTACGGTTCATCCATCCATTTTGATTCGCTGTCGATGGCCGGACACTTAGGGTGTAAACTGTTTATAGTCGTCAGCGGTGACAGCGAGCAGGTACTGGATGATATAACATTTTTAAAAAAATACCGGGATATGAAAGGTATCGATTTTAAAGGCATCATTATCAACAAGCTGCAGGATGTGGATGAATTCGAATCCATCCATCTCAAAACGATTACGGATATGGGAATCCCGGTTTTAGGGATGATCCCCTTTAAAGAGCAGTTAACCTATTTTACCATGAAATATTTATCCGAAAAGTTTTTTGCCCGGATTATAGCCGGTGAAAAGGGTTTGAATAAGGTGGTAAAACATATTTTTGTGGGGGCCATGTCAATCGGTGAATCCTTAAGAAGCCCCTTATTTATAAAAGAAAATAAGTTGTTGATTACCAGCGGAGACCGCAGTGAAATGATCCTGGCCGCGCTCGAAAGCGACACCGTAGGTATCATTCTCACCAATAATATCTTACCTCCGTCCAATATTATTTCCAAAGCATCGGAGCGGAATATCCCCCTGCTTTTAGTCACCCACGACACCTACAATATTGCCCGGCAGATGGATAACATCGAGGCGCTGCTGACAAAAGAAAACGACGCCAGCTTGCAAATGCTCACCCAATTAACCAAAAAATACGTTAACACCGATCTGCTCTTAAAGTAAAATCGA
>JAGLQA010000683.1 GCA_023137075.1 Candidatus Aminicenantota bacterium | reverse complement strand
ATAAAAAAATAGACAAAAAATGGGAGAAGTAATTAAAAAATAATTCTTACAATAGCTCATTTTTTATATTACCGCTTTCTCCAGAAACCGCCGGTAAAGATAACAAGTACTGTATAAAGTTCCAGTCTTCCTATCATCATGCTTATTGAGAGTATCCATTTCCCGATACCGGGAATAAATGCATAATTATCAGTAGGTCCGACATTACCTAATCCGGGTCCGATATTTCCAAGGCAAGCAGCAGAAGTTCCGGCAGCAGTAACTATATCCAATCCAAGGACAGTCATGGATGCCGCAACAAGGACAAAAAGGAGTACATAAAGGAGAAAAAAACCGATAATTGAATATGTCACATCCCTGGGGATCACCCTTTTTCCTACTTTTAAAGGGATTATTGCATTTGGATGTAATAATTTTTTTAATTCAATAAATCCCTGTTTTATCACAACTATCAACCTGATAACCTTCATACCGCCGCCGGTTGACCCTGCAGACCCTCCAATAAACATCAATATAAAAATGAGAATCTGTGAGAGAGAGGTCCAGGTTTCATAATCGTGTGTCCCGAACCCGGTGGTAGTTCCGATAGATATGGATTGGAACAATCCATATCTGAAAGATTCAATGATAGATTGAAACAATCCGGAAAAATAGTTGCTGAAAGTAATGATCAGGGTAATTCCCATTATAAGGAACAGATATGTTTTAAATTCCGCATCTTCCCAATATGAATTGAACTTACCGATCAAAAACTTATAATGTAAGGCAAAGTTCACACCGGCAATGAACATAAAAATTGAGATAACATAGTCAATATATGCAGAATTAAAATCAGCAATTGAAGCATTTTTTGTACTGAAACCGCCGGTTGCCATCGTAGCAAAGGAGTGACAGGTTGCATCAAAAAGATCCATCCCTCCAAACATAAGAAATATGACTTCAGCTGCCGTTATTCCGAAATAAACTATCCAGAGTATTTTAGCCGTGTTTTTTACTCTTGGAGTTAGTTTATCCGCGGTAGGTCCCGGAACCTCCGCTTTAAAAAGCTGCATCCCTCCAATACCCAGCATCGGCAATATTGCCAGGGACAAAACAATTATTCCCATCCCCCCAATCCAATGGGTAAAAGCTCGCCAAAACAGCAAACCCTTCGGCATGGCCTCAATATTGGTTAATATAGAAGCTCCTGTTGTTGTAAAGCCTGACATGGACTCAAAAAAAGCATCTGTAAATGAAGGTATGGCGCCACTGAAAAAAAATGGTAAAGCACCAAAAAGGGCTATAAAAAACCAACCTAATCCAACGACCAGAAAACCATCCCTTATACTCAGTTCTTGACCTTTTTTTGTAAATTTAATAATTAATCCGCCGGCAATAAAGCTGACTAAAATAGATATCATTATTCCGAATGAACTGTTGTCACTATATAAATATGAAATAATAAGGGGTAAAAAAAGCATTAACCCTAACATAAATATCAGGTACCCGAGAATATGGAAAACCGAACTTGTATTCAGTGTCTTTAACATAGATAAATGCTACCCAAACATTTTCTCTACTTTTGGCAGAGAATCTATTTCTGAAAAAACTATGATCTCATCTTCAGGCTTTATCACATCATTTCCGGCTGGAACTATTGGCTCTCCATCTCTATAGATAGCGCCAATTATTGAATCTTTCGGAATTTTTTCCTGCAACTCTGCCAGAGGAATATCAACATATTTTGAATCGGAGGAGACTTTAAATGTTATCATAACTACATTTGTTCCTTTCAGAGTCGAAGATGAGAGAACTTTTCCATGTCTTACAAACCTCATTATCGCATTTGAAGTGGATATTGAACTGTTAACACAACGGGATAAACCTATCGTTTTTGTTATAGGTAAATAATCTGTTTTCTCAATCCTTGTTATCGTTTTATTAACTTCAAGGTGATTTGCCAATAAAGAGGAAACAATATTCGTTTCATCATTTCCGGTAAGAGCCAGGAAAAAATCGGTCTCAATGATCCCCTCTGCCGCAAGGATATCGATATCGGTAGCCTCACCACAAACGATTAAACTCTTTGTAAGTACCTCTGAAAAATGGGCAGCTCTGTTTTCATCACTCGTAATGATTTTTATATTGAATTCTCCGATCTTTTCAAGTTCTTTACCTAAAGTTTCAACTAACTTCCCCTTCCCATGGATCATTATATCTCTGCTTCTTTCATCTTTATATCCTGTCATTTCAAAGACATCTTTTAAATGTTTCTTTTCTGCGACAATAAAAAATTTATCATTCTCCTCAACAACAAAATCCCCCTTAGGAATAATCGCCTTAACCCCTCTTTCAATAACAACTACTCTCAGATAATTTAGAGGGTACATTTTTGCGATCTCTCCAAGTGATTTCCCTATAATATTTGATTGTTTACAAACTATGGTTGAGATCAGCATGATCTTCCCGTTATAAAGCTCATATACATCTATTGCAGGTGGATATTTAAGAAGATTTACCAGCTCTTTTGACAACTCTTTTTCAGGGTGAATAATAAGGTCTATTCCGAAATGATCAAGATCAATAATATCCTCCATAAAATCGTAATCATCATTCCTGACCCTTGCAACAACCTTTTTTGCTCCAACCTTTTTTGCCGCTGAACAGGAGAAAATATTCAGCTCATCAACCGAACTAACCCCGATAAAAAGGTCACAGTCTCCAATGAACTCTCTGTTAAAAACATCCTTTTTTATCCCCTGACTTTCAATAATAGAGACATCTAAAAGATTTCTCAGTCTGTTACAAATGACCGGATTTGACTCTATCAGGGTAATATCATTCCCTTCGGCACTCATTATCCGTGTAAGATACTGCCCGGTTTTCCCGGCACCGTATATAATAATATTCATATCAATTTTATCCTAATATGTAACTTTTAGAAATACGAATTATACCTAAATTAAGTAATTTTTGCAACGATTAGCACAAATCTTTTGCATCAGAGAGCACTTTGAAAATCCTCAACATAGATCCACTGTTATCCTGGGATAACAGTGGATTAATTCCTTCTGGCCAAATGTGCACATTTATTATTTTGTTCCCGATTTTAACTGGATTTTTTTAAAAGAAAAAAAATCTTGCTTTAAGAGTTGAATTTTCGGGACAATTATGGTATCATAGTCATGACTATAGTCATGTTGTTGTGGAGGTTAAAAATGATCAGCGTATCAAAAAGTCAATTAAAGGCAAAAATGCTTGAATACTTCCGCCAAGTAGAGCAGAGCGGCGAGGAACTTATCGTAACGAATAACAGGATACCGGTGCTAAAAGTCACCCCCATAAGAAAGAAAAGAGAAACAGCAGAAGTTTTTGGCGATATGCGGGGAAAAGTAAAGTACCACCAGGACATATTAACCCCGGAAACCGATGAATGGCCGGAGGTGTAAATATGATATTGCTGGACACCTGTGCACTTTTATGGTGGACTCTTGATCCCCAAGAACTTTCTGATAAGGCGACTGTCGCGTGCAGCACGATCATAAACCACGGTGCACTAATCTCAGCTATCTCGATATGGGAAATCGGGATCAAATTAAAAAAAGGGAAGCTGGAAATAGGCAGCAACCTGGAAGATTATGTGAACCGTTTGAAACAATTAGGAACCGTGGAGATTGTAGCTGTTGATGAAGATATCTGGATGAAGAATTGTTCTCTTGAATGGAATCATCCCGATCCTGCTGATAGGACGATTGTAGCTACCGCGGAATTAAATGGAGTTCCTATCGTAACAAAGGATGAAATTATCAGAGCTTTCTATCCCCGCACGATCTGGTAATCACATATAATAAGTGAGATTTTATTTAATCTAAATTTGTATTAAAAGAAGTTGAAATATAATTTAAAAAATCGTATGGAAAAATGGGGCGCCCCCTGTTTACCTGTTTAGAGCGGGATTAAAATGTATAGAGTACTTTGAAGGAGAAGCGAAAACCGCTGAAATCGATTTTTTCTACCCTATCAAGCCCCTGGATTTCCACCTCTTCATAGGCTAGATTCTTGACGGCTTCTACACCGATACCCGTTTTTTTTAACCGGAAAAGGATTCCTCCGCCAAAACAAAAACCCGGTATGGTTTTGTTGTTTTTTTCTTCAAAGGTTTCCGAATACCGCAAGAACAGACCCCCTCCTTTAAAAAAGAGGTTTAACTTAATAACAGGAGAGACCCGGTAGATTGTTACCCGGTACTGCAGCCCGGCGGAAATATGGCGCTCGCTGTACTCGAGGGGTTTGTTGTCATAGGTAGACCGGCCGGAGGCAGATATGAAATGGGCATCGATAAAAAAGCCGACTTTTTTATTGAAAAAAAGAGAGGCTCCGACACCGGGTATACCGCTGATTTTTTCATAGAACTCTTCTAAGTAGTCATCTGCTTTGGCGTAACTTCCGTAGGACAGATTTACCTGCCATTCCAACGAAAATCCCGGCACCGCAAAAATCACGATTATTATTAAACCGGTTAATATCCCTCTTTTTATCATTTTTCTTTTGTTTTCACTCATCCTTATTTCTCCAATTCACGCCGGGCTTCTGCTACTTGAGAAATGCATAATCTATTATCTCACCTTCCGGGTTGTAGGCGATAATTTTGTAGCTGTAAAAACTTTTGCCCAACACAAAGGGCCTGTATTCTATTTTGTAATCGGCCTGCCCCTCTATCTTGTCCACCTGGGAAACGAATTCATAATCACCGGGGGGGGGATCGGAAAACTTCCGGTAAACATGGAATTTCGATATGTAAGACGCAATGGACGGGTCAACCGAAAATCGCAACCGGTGAACCAGGTAACCACTGAAACGGGATCGCTCAATCACCGTATCGAATTCCCCCTGCAGGACCGAAAAAAGACAAAATGTTTCCGCGCCGTCATTTTCAGCCACCTCATATTCATCGAAAAAACCGTTATAATCGGTCATACTGACGGGAATTATCGAGGTAGTAACCCTGTCGTTTTCGATGAGTTTTTCGACGAATTCGGTCGCGCTGCAATCGAGTGAAATCTCGCTAATGGCAGAACAACTGCCGGGGACATCGCCGCTGCCGTTCAACAGGTAAAAATATCGATTATGCGTAGACATCATCAACCCGCCATTGTTCAGGTTCAAGATGCTGCAAATTCCCCGGGTTCCACCGTATTCATATTTTTTGCTCCAGGATACGGCCCCGGTACTGTCCGTGCGAATCAGAACCGGTTTTGCGACAGGTTCCTCATTAACGGTGACGCTTTTATTCAAACAAATCGTATAACTCTCCTCCCCCGGCAGAAGGTGAGCGCCTTTCATCAGGGGCAACGGGGTGTCCGCCCGGTAAGCCCGGCTCCATTTTAACTGCCAATTTTCATCGAATTTCAAAAGGTGGGGTGTACGGAATATTTTGCCGTTGTCGTTTATTCGCTCTACCAACAAGAGCATATAGCCGCTTTCCGGGTCTTTTGTGATGACCGGTGTCTCAAAATGCCCGCCCCACTCATCGGGATTATAGTAACTTTTAATCATCGCTAAGTCATCATTGACGGTAAATTTCATCAGGTGTATTCCTTTTAACAAATTGTTACCCACCCGGATTTCCCCGGTTTTTATGATTAAATAATGATCGGCATCGGTTTCGATAAAAGCGGCTTCGGAAGAATAGAACCGCCCCGTTTTTGTATTCAAGGCGAAACGCCGGAATTCCGGAAATTCTCCGTCCTGGGTGAAGTTTAGAATGACCACGTTTCCGATGAGGTTCCCCGGGTCCTCGTAGCCCAGCAGCTTGATTTTATCCTCCACCCGGAGGAATTTCCCCAATTGGAACAACCGGGTGTTTACCTTTATCCCTTTGACAAAAAGAACATCCCCAAGCCAGGAAAACCGGGTAACCTTATAATAGCCGATTATTTCACCATTTTCATCATAACTATAAGCCAGGCTGAAAAAAGAGTTGTCGGGCAGCGAGATTGTCTCCTGCAGTTCGATCCATTCGCGGTTTCCTCTTTTAAATATCCCCTGCCGGTAAATAGTGCCCTTGATATCGAAGATGGTGTATTCCGGTTTTAAAGAGAGAAACATGCCACTTCCGGCTTCGTACCGGATTTGTTGGTTACCCGCAGCTAAATGTTTGACCCAGAACCCGGCTGTCAGGTTGACGGAAGTTAGTAAAAGCAAAGCGAAAAAAATAAAAAAACCGGACGGTTTCATCGGTTATCCTCCTTTTTTCAATTTTCTGAAATCCTGGCGGGGATTTCAAGAGGAACGAAGAGTATTTAACAAGGGCATCATTCTACCATATTTGCGCCGGTACCACAATATC
>JAGLQA010000682.1 GCA_023137075.1 Candidatus Aminicenantota bacterium | reverse complement strand
CCGTATTTTTTTTCAAGCGTCGCAATTTCCCTCTTTTGATTCTTTTCAAAATCAAACTCCTGCAAAGTGCCGTTAACAAAGGATAAAAAACTTTCAATCAAAGCTGTTATTAAATCCTCACGCGATGTCTCGCTGACCTGCGCCAATGTGGTCATACTCCTTTCTATTAACTCCGCCCGGGAATTTGTCCCCCTGGCATAACGCTCATAATCCATGGTGATAGGAATCGATCCATGCTGCAGTAGCGCCCTTTTGTCTCTTTTCTGCGCCGAACCGATGATTTTTTTGCCGGCGATCTCTATCTCGTTGAGGGTGGGGAATGAAAAACAGGGATTATTGCCCTTCGACCACTTTGCCGGACTTCCTTCGGAAAGCGAAGCCTCTAAGCCAATCCGCCTGAAGGCATCGACCAGAACCTTTGCGATGAGCAGATAAGATTGATAGAGATCATGCTGTTTATAAAAAAGATCCTCCGAGGAGATGACGGCATAGGTGATTTCGTCATCGTGCAGCACCGCTTTGCCGCCGGTTATCCGTCTTACAAATGAAAACCCACTGTCTTCTATATATCGTAGATCAAGGACTTTGCCAATCTGTTGAGAAGCGCCAAAAGAGAAGGTGGGGTTCGCCCAGGAATAGAGCCGAAAAAAACCGGCTTTCTGCTCATGACATAGATCAAATAGGTATTCGTCTCTGGCCATATTTTCGGCAGAAGAACGAGGTGTTTTTTCATTTATTAAGTACCAATTTGTCATTCTTAAACTCTTCAATTACCAAGAATTATTTAATAACACAGAGGGCACATTGTAGGGGTTTGATTTATCAAACCCGATACAATTTTTGTCATTTGAATTTATTTCGAACTTGGTACTCCGGTTTTTTTTAACTAGTCTTTTTTATTTTTTCTTCTTTTTCGGTTTTTCCTCGACCGTTTCTTCCGTTTCTTTTTCTATGTCCTGCTTTTCCTCTTCTTCTTCTACCACTTCCGCTTCGACTACTTCTTCCGAAACCCTGATTATTTCTTCCTCTTCCGACTTCATTTCGATATTGCCTTTAAATATGGCCCCTTCTGCCAGGACAACCTTTTTCGAGACAATATTCCCGGTGAGTTTACCATCGGGAACGATTTCTATTTTGTGACTACACTTGATATTACCGGTTACAACACCTTTTATAATGACCTCTTTTGCATCTATATCGGCGTTTACTATTCCGTTTTTCCCGATTATAATCCGGTGATTAATTATTATTTTTCCTTCTATTTTACCTTCGATTAACACTTCTTCATCGGAGGTGATTTCACCGTTTAAAAAAAGAGTTTTACCGATTACAGATATTGACCCGCCGACATCGCTGCTGCTAACATAAGATGCGGTTGGTTCTACAGCAGCTTCATCTTTCTTAAACATACCCATCTAACATCCTCGCTTAGTAGCGGGCAACGGGGATTGAACCCGCAACCCCAAGCTTGGGAAGCTTGTGCTCTACCATTGAGCTATGCCCGCTCACTTTTTCGCTTTTGCTTTCGACTTTTCTTTTGCTTTCGACTTTTCTTTTGCTTTTTTATCTTTTATTTCAAATTTATAATCCGTAAACTCCAGGATTGCCATTTCTGCCCCGTCTCCTTTACGGAAATCGGTTTTGATAATCCTGGTGACCCCCCCGCTGCTGTCCATGAACCTGGAGGCAACTTCATCAAAAAGAATCTGCACCGTCTTTCTCTTATAGAGGTACGCCAATGCATTCCGTTTATCGGCAAGGGTTCCTGATTTCCCAAGGGTTACCATCTTTTCCACAATGGGTTGAACAGCTTTTGCTTTTGTCAGCGTGGTTTGAATTCTGTTCTTCTCGATCAGGCTTCCGGTTAGATTCCGGAGCAGCGCTTTTCTATGCGATGGATTCCTGCCTAATTTAAAACCGCCTTTTAAATGTCTCATCTTTAATCCTCGTCCTCATCTTCTTCTTGCTGTTCAGTAAACAATCTTTTTTCCACTAACTCTACTTTAATGTTATCGGGAATCTTCTGTCCCAATATCATGTCATTTTCCGCTAATTTCGCAATAATTTCCTCTAAGGATTTTTTGCCGAAATTCTTCGAATTCAAGAGTTCATGTTCTGTCTTTTCAACCAATTCAAAAATATAATCAACCCCCAATTTCTTCAGGCATGTTAGGGCTCTAACCGATAGTCCCATTGTTTCGACATTTTTCTCTAAAAATTCGGTTTTCGTTTCTAATCCGGATGAGTCATCCTTTTCTTCGGGTAGGGCATACTTTTCTCTATCCTGGTAATCTAAGAAAATGGATAGATGATTTCTCAGAATCTTTCCTGCTTTGGAAATAGTCTCTTTGGGTGAGATACTACCGTTGGTCCAGATTTCCATTATCAGTCTTTCATAATCGGTTTTTTTCCCGACTCTCGCCGGCAAAACCGTATATTTTACTTTTTCAACCGGGTTAAAATTAGCATCAACGGGGATAAAATCAACGGGTAAGCTCTCATCGAAGTTTTGTTCCGCTAAGCTAAATCCACTGCCTCTTCTAATCACGATTTCCGCCTTAAATTCACCACCCTTTTCTAAATAAGCGATATGAATGTTTTTATCTAAGATTTCCACATCATTATCCGCTATAATATCACCGGACAAAATCTCCCCGGCTTCGTTTTTTTCTAACTTTAATGTTTTTGGCTCATCAACATTCAATTTAAAGGGAATGTTTCTTAAATTCAGGATAATATTTAAAACATCTTCATAAACCCCGGGGATGACGGAAAACTCATGAAGTACTCCCTGAATTCTCACCGCTGTTATAGCTGCTCCCTCGATCAGGGACAATAGAACTCTTCTTAAAGCTATTCCTATAGTACTTCCATAACCTCTTTCAAAGGGTTCGGCATAAAACTTGCCGTAATTTGGAGTAAGTTCTTCGACTTCCAATTTACGTGGTCTTTGATAATTAAATTCCATCACGACCTCCTTATTTAGAATATAACTCGACTATAAGATGCTCCTCGACGGCTATCGAAACATCATCCCTGGTTGGGATACTATTTATTTTCCCCGAATTCTTTTCAGGGTCAACCAACAACCATTCAGGGACATCGACCAATCCCTTAACATCCGCTAACATCGCTTTTATATTATCATTCTTGCTTGATTTTTCTTTGAAGGTTATTTCTTCCTCTAATCTCAGTATATAAGAAGGGATCGAACATTTTTTACCGTTCACAAAAATATGTCCGTGGCGGATCAATTGCCTAGCGTGGGTCCTGGAAGCAGCAAAGTTCATCCGGTAAACCACGTTATCCAATCTCAATTCAAGTGTTCTCAACAGGTTTTCTCCGGTAACTCCTTTTTTCTGAGCCGCTTTTTTGAAGAAAATCCTGAATTGCTTTTCACCTACTCCGTAAAATCGTTTCACTTTCTGTTTTTCTCTTAATTGAATTTTATAATTGGATTTCCTGAAAGAGACCCGTTTTCCTCTTGCTCCCGGGGGATAACTCCTGCGTTCCAGGGAACATTTATCCGACAAACATCTTTTTCCTTTCAGGAAAAGTTTCGTCCCTTCTGCTCTACACAATCTACATAACGGTCCGGTATATTTCCCCATTTTTTTCTCCTTAGACTCTTCTCTTTCTTTTTGGTCTGCATCCGTTGTGAGGGATGGGCGTAATATCTTTAATCGATTTCACTTTAAATCTCGCAGATCCGACAGATCGTATTGCACTTTCTCTTCCGGCTCCCGGCCCTTTTACCCGGATGTCTATAGTCTGGATGCCAAAGGTTTCGGAATCTTTCAGCACTTTCTCTGCTGCCAATTGTGCGGCAAAAGGCGTTGATTTCCTGGAGCCTTTAAAACCGACCACGCCACCTGCACACCAGGTCAGGACATTCCCGTTTTTATCAGTCATCGTAATAACTGTGTTATTAAAGGTAGAATGGATATATAACACACCGTGGGACACGGTCTTTTTTTCTCTTTTCTTGGTTCTTTTTCTTACGTTACCTTTAGCCATTATTATTCTCCGTTACTTTTTCTTTTTTATCATGGAGCCGCGGGGACCTTTTCTTGTCCTGGCATTGGTTTTCGTTCTCTGTCCTCTCACCGGGAGACCTCTCTGGTGTCTCCTGCCTCGATAGCAGTTAATCTCCATCAACCGTTTTATATCCTGGCTTAAACTTTTTTTCAGATCCCCTTCAACGATCTCTTCGGATTCGATATACTTCCTGATCCGGGTCACTTCATCTGTACTTAGCTGTTTTACTTTTTTGTTTATATCAACTTTTACTTTTTCCAATATTGCTTTCGATTTTGATCTTCCAATCCCGAAGATATAGGTTAAACCAATTTCAGCCCTTTTGTTATTGGGTATTTCAATACCTGCGATTCGTGCCAATTTTACCTCCTTATCCCTGTCTTTGTTTGTGTTTCGGGTCTTTGCAAATGACCCGCACCACACCCTTTCGTTTAATAATTTTACACTTATTACAAATACGTTTTACCGACGCTCTAACTTTCATCGTCTTCTCCTCTAGGAAACACCTGGCTTCCCGGGTTTCTCAACCGTTCAATCTTGCGATCTTTCAGTTTTTCATTTTTATAATCTTTCAATTTTTTTGTTAGCATATCACACCTATTTAAACCTGTATATGATTCGTCCTCTCGTAATATCATATGGAGATATTTCAATCAATATTTTATCGCCGGGCAATATCCTGATATTATTTCTTCTCATTCTTCCTGATGGATGGGCATAGATCCGATGATGATTTTGCTCGAGTTCGACTAAAAATGAGGCATTTGGCAGAGTTTCCAGGACTTTGCCTCTCACTTCAATTACATTCTTATCTTTGGGCATTATAACCTCGTTAAAATTTCCGGCCCGTTGCCGGTAATCGCAACTGTATGCTCATAATGAGCGGATAAACTTCCGTCATCGGTAACAACGGTCCAATTATCATTTAGAGTTCTGACTTTATAAGTCCCGTTTGTAATCATCGGCTCTATTGCCAGGGTCATATTGACTTTTAATTTCTGGCCTTTCTTGCCATCGTTGTAATTTAGAATCTGGGGTTCCTCATGCAGATCCCTGCCAATCCCATGTCCGGTCAGGTCTCTCACGATTTCGTATCCTCTTGGCCTGACATATTTATCTATTGCTATGGATATATCGGTAACCCGGTTTCCCTTTTTGGCCTGCTTTATCCCGACATCGAGGGCGCCCTTGCAGGTTTTCATCAGGTCTTCGACTTCGGGTGAGACCTTTCCGACAGCATAAGTATATGCGCCGTCCCCGTAATACCCTTTATAAATCACACCTACATCAACCCCTATTATATCGCCCTCTCTGAGAAGCCTCTCTTTAGTCGGAATACCGTGGACGACTTCATGATTGATGGACGTGCATAAGGTGGCCGGATAAATCCGACTGCCCGAGTGGTAACCCTTAAAACCGGGTTTTGCGTTTAAACTTAATATCCGATCTTCCGCCCACTTATCCAATTCATATGTGCTGACTCCCGGCTTAATTTTCCCTTCAATTTCAGACAGAATAATAGCAGCAATCCGGTTGGCTTCGCGCATTAGCTTCAACTCATTATTGGTTTTCAGAATAATCACGTCACAATCTCTTCAAGTTTAGGAAAAATTTCTTCTGCCGTTCCAGCGGCATCTACTTCATACAACGTGCTGTTTTCCCGGTAATATCTTACTGCCGGTTCCGTCTGGGCCCGGTAAACCGAGATACGGTTTCGGATTGTTTCTTCGTTATCGTCCTTTCTCCGTTCGAGCTGACCACCGCATGCATCACAGGTTCCCTCCTGTTTGGGGGGTTTGTTCTTTATATTAAAAATGGCTCCGCAGTTTTTACAGGTCAGTCGTGATACCAACCGCTCAACTACCGCCGCTTCATCTACATCTAAAAATATAGCTGTTTCCCGCTCCACCGGAATTTTCGATAAGGCTTTTGCCTGGTCTAAAGTGCGGGGAAAACCGTCCATGGTATAACCAACGGTAATGTCGTCCTGTCGAACCCGGTTCTTTACCATTTCGACAATAATATCATCGGAGACGAGTTCACCTTTTTCCATGATGGCTTTCACTTTTTTGCCGATATCGGATTCGGCTTTGACTTCGGCTCGAATCAAGTCCCCGGTCGATATTTTTTTATAACCGAATTTTTCCTCTAAGAGGTCACCCTGGGTACCTTTGCCCGAACCGGGCGCGCCGAAGAGTACGATTCTGTGCATTACCGCCTCCCTTTTATCCTTCCGCCTCTTCTGGAGAAGGTTTCATAGTTTCTCATGGTCAATTGGGCCTCGATTTGCTGAACCGTATCCATGGCAACACCAACAACAATCAACAGCGACGTACCTCCGAAGATGAATTGCACTCCCATTCCTTCATATATAAAGGGAGGCAAATTAGCCTCCAGCCAATCACCGATAAAAGGGATAGCCGATATTTCCACACCTGTCATCATCAGGGTGGGGAGTATGGCGACAAGGGCCAAATAAATGGCTCCAATAAAAGTTAACTTGGAAAGCACATTATCGATATAATCGGCCGTATTTTTCCCGGCTCTTATGCCGGGGATAAATCCACCGTACTTTTTCAGGTTGTCCGATACATCCTGGGGATTGAAAATAATGGATACATAGAAATAGGTAAAGAATATGATGGCAACGATGTTCAGGACAAAGTATAAGGGCATCCGGTAGCCCATGGCGTTAGAAATCGATTGGGCAATGGGGTGATTAATCACCTGGCCGATTAACCCGGGAAAGGTTATGAC
>JAGLQA010000681.1 GCA_023137075.1 Candidatus Aminicenantota bacterium | reverse complement strand
TTTATACTATTTTAACAATTGTCTAGTGTAACAATTTGACAAATACACACTGAATCGGGTTGAAAGCATGAAAACCTTGTACCGCAATCACAATAAGTTGGCGTTGTAAAGTCGACTCCACCGCGGGCGTTATCCATTTCGCTGCCGCTCAGGTTAACAAGTGTTTTTTTGTTCAAACTCAATTTTTTGTCGAATCTTTTTTGTTTCATTTTATTCTCCTGTTTATTATTTATGTCTATAGTCCTCACGAAAAAACTCACTTAGATTTGCATCTGCTTTCATTGTGTATTAAGTATATACCTAAAAAAAATAATTGCAATACTCATTTAGTTGTATTTTTGGTTGTAAAAGTTATTTCATTTTTATTAAACTAAAGTTGTATGTTTCGTGCTTATGGTTGTACGACACCGGGCTGCCCTTCTAAACCATCAGGGATTGCCGGCGCCCTGGGTTTTCATTTTCAGGCGGGAAATCAAAAAAGAGCCGGCCAGAATGACGGCGCCTCCGGTAAACTGGAACACATTCAACACTTCCGAAAGGAATAAATATCCCAGGAAAGCGGTCAATACCGGGACTAACAGGTTAAACACTGCGGCATTGGACGCCCCTTCGTTTTGCAGGGCCATGTAAAACAACATAATTCCGCTGCTGAATGTTACCCCATTGGCCAATACTAAAAGCAGGATGGGAAAGCTGGAAATAGTGGCAAAACCCTGTGGAGCAAAGATGAGAGACATCAATCCTAAAAAGAGCATGCCCACAAAAGAACGGCCAAAAGAGGTTTCCAGCACGGAAAGGGTATTCAGAAGTCTTTTCCCATATACCTGCATGAAACCGATTAAGAAAGCCAGGCCCAATATAATCAGGTCCCCGGTCCGGGGCATCAGTTGTTGTCCCCGGGTGGTGACCAGGTAAACCCCGGCTATCATGCCCAGGACAATGAAATAAAACCGTTTTCGGGCCTTCTCTTTGAGCAGCAAAAAAGCAAAAAGGACAGAGGCCACCGACGACAATGACATGATAAAGGCGGCATTGGTGGCAGTGGTCATGGAAAGCCCCCAGAATTTCAGTAGAATGCCGCAGCCTGAGAAACATACGCCCAACACGATGAAAGGGCGGATGTTTTTTTTGATCACGGTAACGGGCCGGTATTTTTTAAACAATAGTAAGATCGTAATAATAACAAAACCGGTGGTAATACGCAGGAAGGCAAAAACAAAGCGGTCTACCCCGTGGTTCAGCACCAATTTTTGCAGCACATGGCCCAGCGCAAGCACATGTACATAAATGAGCAGATAAATAATACTTCTTGTTTTCATGATTTTTAAAATCGATTCATGTCCCTATAATTTATCCCATATTCTAACCGATTTAGAATATTTGTCAACTTTATTGCATCATACCGGGAAATGTGGTAATTTATTACTCTTATGAAAAAAATGGAGAATTTCTATGAAAAAAAGTATCATTTTATTTATCTTTGTGCTTGTTTGCTCGCTGCTGTTTCATCACTGCAGTGGTAAGGAGGAGGGACAAGACCAACAAAAAGGAGTTATGACCATGGAAGAACCGGTTATCGTAAAAACTATTTCCACCCTGGTTAAAAAAAGCGGTGAAGAGAAACGGGCGCGTATTGAAAAAAGCGTGCGCCAGGTGGCCGCATTATGGCAGGCGTCCGACGGCAGTAATTCCGAATTCGAAACCTTCTGCACCCGGTCTTTTATCGAAACCGAAGACGAGCGGCACCTGGGTTTTGAAAAACTATCCGGGTATTTTGAAATCCTCAATGGGAATTTCAATAAGATAAGTGTCGACCTGCAGCGCACCTTGCACTTAGATATCGGTGTGATTCATCCTGTCGATCAGTTGTTCGGCAGTTATAACCCGGGCGCTCACTTAGATGACGATCTCTTCAGGAATAAAATTGCCTTTATCACTGCCTTAAATTTCCCCTTTTACTCCCTACAAGAAAAGATGAAATCGGCGGCCCAATGGTCCGGAAAAGAGTGGGCCTATGCCAGGATGGGAGATATATTTCTCTCACGAATCCCGGCAGAACGTCAGCAAAAATTTACCGAAGTCAATACCGGCGCCGACATTTATATCTCAGAGTACAACATCTTCATGGGGCATGTGCTGAATGGAAAAAATGAAAAATTGTTCCCCGAAAACATGAAATTACTCGTGCACTGGAACTTGCGGGATGAGTTAAAATCCAACTACGGCACAGAGAAAGGTCCGGAGAAGCAGCGAATCATTGCGAAAGTTATGGAACGGGTTATTTCCCAGGAGATACCGCAAATCGTGATTAATAACGATAAGGTAGAATGGAATCCCTTTCAAAATAAAGTATATAAAGAGGGGAAAGAAATTGAATTTCATCCCGAACCCGACACCCGTTATGCACACTTATTGAAAAACTTTAAAGCATTAAAAGATATCGATTCCTATTGCCCGGCAGGAATGGATACTTATATTAAACGGAAGTTCGACGGTGAAATGGAAATTTCCCAACCGGAAGTGGAGGAACTCTTTACCCGCTTTCTTTCGTCCCCCTACATAAAAAAAGTCGCCGGGTTGATCAAAAAGAGAGTGAACAGAGACCTGGAGCCCTTTGATATCTGGTATGACGGCTTTAAAGCGCGCAGCGGCATCCCGGAAGAAAAATTGAATAAAATCACCCGGCAAAAGTACCCCACTGCCGCTGCCATGGAAAAAGATTTACCCGTCATCCTGATGAAGTTGGGTTTTTCAAAAGAAAAAGCGGCATTTATCACATCTAGAGTAGCCGTTGAACCGGCGCGTGGTTCCGGACATGCCTGGGGAGCGGAGATGCGGGCGGGCAAAGCCTATTTACGAACCCGCGTACCGGCGGACGGGATGAATTACAAAGGATATAATATCGCCATTCATGAATTCGGTCACAACGTGGAGCAGACCATAACGCTTCATGATGTGGATTATTACATGATGCGGGGCGTACCGAACACCGCTTTTACCGAAGCGCTGGCCTACATTTTCCAGGACCGGGATTTAGAATTATTGGGTTTGCAAGAGAGCAGCCTGGGCAAAGAGTATTTGGACACACTGGATACCTTCTGGTCGGCCTATGAGGGGATGGGGGTATCGTTACTGGACATGCAGGTCTGGAAGTGGCTGTACGCGAATCCGGAAGCCGACACTCACCAATTGAAGGAAGCGGTCATTGCCCTGGCAAAAGAAACCTGGAATAAGTATTATGCCGATATTTTCGATGTGCGAGATCAAACCTTACTGGCGATCTACTCCCACATGATCTCATATCCCCTTTATTTATCGGCGTATTCTTACGGCGATTTAATCAAATTTCAGATAAAGCAGTATGTCAGGGGCAAAGACCTGGCCGCGGAAATCGAGCGCATGTTCTCACAGGGGCGGCTGATTCCCCAATTGTGGATGAAAAATGCCGTTGGCATTGAAATCTCCACCGAACCGCTCTTCCAGGCAACCGAAGAAGCGCTAAACCACTTCAAGTAATCCCAATTTTAACATTCATAGCAGGAATGGTTACCTTGTCGTGAAATCCTGCCATTTTCCG
>JAGLQA010000680.1 GCA_023137075.1 Candidatus Aminicenantota bacterium | reverse complement strand
TTTTTTAAATTTGTGACCGCACTGCCGGTCTGCCCGGTCCTGGCCTGGATACGGGCCATCTTCAACAGCAGGAAATCTTTGGCAATATTGGAGTCCGGGTCTAAATATACCCGGTTGAGTAAATCGACAGCTTCCGTCTTTTTATCTAAACCACTCAGGACTTCGGCTTCCAATAGGATTTTTTGTTCATTGATCAGTTTATATTTACTGCCCTTAAAAGTATCAAGCACTTCTTTGGCTTTTTTCACGTCTCCCTTTTCAAAACAGAGGGCAGCGGTCATCAATGTGATGGATGCGGAAACACCTTTTTTGTTTTCCAATTGGCTTAACTTTTCGATTTTCCGGTCAACAGTTAAGGTTTCCGACTCTTTGATACTCAGAGCTTCGGAATATAGTTGGTTCTCACCCGAGATCGAAGTCGATTTCAAGAAGAGAGCCAGGGAAACGATAATGATAATAACAGCCGCTCCTATAAGACCGATTAAAATTTCTTTCCTATATTTTTTTACTATATTAAGGACTTTCCCGATAAAAATCTTAAAGGGATCTTCTTTTAAATGTTCGCGTTCTTTTCTTTTCATTCTTTACCTCATTGTGCTTTAATAACTCCTGATATTAGCATTTTCGCTTCATGCTGTCAATGCTTATTTACGCTGAGATTTTATTTCTTTATAGAAATCTTTTTCGCCCTCACTTTTTGCGACAATGACCGCGCCCATACTGTCACTGAATATATTGACCGTTGTCCTGAACATATCGATAGGCCGGTCCACCGCCAGCATTACACCGATAATCGCGGCAATATCCGACTCCTTAAACCCCACAGCCTGGGTCACGATAAATATCACCACCACCCCGGCCGCCGGTATCCCGGCCGCCCCGATAGCGGAAAGCAGGGCCGTTAACGCTATGATAAATTGCTGGGCCAGGGTAAGCTTCATCCCCAGCACCTGGCTGATAAATATCACACCGGCGCACTCGTACAAAGCCGTTCCGTCCATGTTCACCGTGGCCCCCATGGGCAAAACAAAGCTTGAAATGGTATTGGACACACCGGCTTTTTTCTCCACATTGCTCATGGTAACCGGCAGCGTGGCATTGGAGGAACAGGTGGAAAAAGCCGTGACCATGGCCGAAATCATCGCCTTGAAATGATAGATGGGGTTGAGCCTGGTGGTCAGATAGTATAAAATAGGCAGTGCGACAAACATATGGATAAGGAATCCTGCCAGAATCGTAAACATATACAGGCTCACCGTTTTAAACAAACCGATTCCGGCAGTGGAAACAGTCTTTGTTATCAACCCGAAAACACCGAGAGGAGCGAGCTTGATGATATATTCGGTGATTTTCATCATGACTTCAAAAAATGACTTGAATATATTTTGTAAAAATTTCCGGCTGTCGGGAGTTACCCTGGTAATGGCTGCCCCGAGAAAGATCGAGAAAAAAATAATCCCCAGCATCTGGCCGCTGGCTGCCGCTTCAATGGGATTTAACGGGATCATGTTTATGAGGAGCTCTCCGGGGGATTGGGGATTTTTCATATTTTCGACACTAAAATCATGCCCTACCGGGATATCGGCCCCCACTCCCGGCTGTAAAATATTTGTTAATGTTAAGCCGATTGAAATAGCTAAAATACTCGATACGAAATAGTATAAAAAGGTTTTTACTCCCAACCGGCCGATGCTTTTTCCCTCGCCTACACTGGCGACACCGCTTACAATGGAACTGAAGATTAAGGGTACAATCACCATTTTTAAAAGCCGGATGAATATAGTTCCGAAGGCCGTAATAATGCTGAATATCGCCCCGGACGGTTCTCCTTTGTAAAGGGCCTGGAAAAGTATTCCCACTGCAACAGCGAGACCCATGGCGATCAAAATCTGCCAATGAAGTTTTAGCTTCATCATAATATTACCTCCGGTTTAATCTTGAGAGCGTTAGCCTGAGCGCTTTTTAAGGATTGTTAGAACGATCAACCAGAAAACAATCGCGCAAGCGCTGATAATGAATACAAACCAGCCGCCTTTGAGAATGACTAAAGGAACGGCAATGGATGTCCAGAATCCGCCGCCCATAATCGGCTCATGCAAAAGCTGTTTGTACCCGAAAGCCGAGGGCGCATCGGTCTCACTCTCCGGGTCCACGGCCCGCAGCAAAAGCAGGCCCGTTGCCGTCACACCCATGGATTGTCCCATCTCCGCAAT
>JAGLQA010000068.1 GCA_023137075.1 Candidatus Aminicenantota bacterium | reverse complement strand
CAATTATTATCGGGAAAGACTCAGACGTTCATTAATAAGCTATACCGAAAATGAACCTAAAACATCTGAAGAATCTGATTTAGATATATTTGACAGAATACTTCTATCAATATTTAAAACTCAATAAAAAGGAGGTAACATTATGAAGCAAGCAGAAATCGGGGAAAAAATTGAAAAGCTACATGAAATTTTTATCGGAGCCAGGAATAAGGTAATTGCAGATTTTAAGGACAAGGAAATCAAATGGGATAAATATATCGCAGGAATGATAAGTGAAAAAAAGAATGCTAAACAAGAATACGATTTAATATTGCCATATATATATGCATTTGAGATAATTATGGCGCCGGTTGGCTATCTTAATGCGTTATCTGAAAAAGAAAAAATAAAAACGGAGAAATTGAAACCGTATTTATGTTCAAATGTATTTAAAGATGCTGATTTTAAAGAGGTATGTTTAAAGTTATACAAATTAATATATTCAGATAAATTTAGTAATATGTTAGTTACTTGCTCATATGACATATATAAGCCGTTTCCTTATGGTGATACCTGGAGTTACGATTCGATGACCTGGGCTTTCGCCTTTACTGTAGATGCATTGGATTTATTACCGTTTACAGAAAAAAAAGACGACTATAGTGACTTGATTTTTGATTTACAAGAATTCATGAAGGAATTTTTCGATCCTAAAGAAATTAAGTCCGATACAGGAAAAGATTCAAAAGAAGATGGTGATTTAAGTATAATCGGATATTATTTTAGCCCCGAAAAGTTAACTCCTTTGAATAAAGTTATTTCAACCAGTGAATATGGCAAAGATATTATCGCTGCAATTAAGGAAAACATCGAATCCAGGTTAATTTTCGCTTTATCTAATAGCTCGATTCTATCGGCTTATAACCTCGTATGCGAGTCAATTAAGAATATTAAGGATATCAATGATATTTACAGAAATATCAGTCAAAAATTGTTTTCCCTGACAGCCAGTATTTTAGCGGAGACAGAAAAATTCAGAACAATAAAAGAACCTGATAATTTCAAGGAAATGTATTATCATATTTTCAATTTTGGGATTTTAGTTTCTATATCTGGTTTTCAGGGGTACGAACAAATTGACAAAGACAGCATAAATTATTTTTCTAAAATCATTGATACATTTATACGAAAAATTAAAAAAAACGAGAGTTTTAGAAAAACGTTGCCGGTTGTTATACCTATTCCAAATAAAAAGTCAAAGGAATTAGATGTAACAGGTGAACCTGAATTTGAACTCAATATTGCGTTTCCTATTTTAATCAGGTCAATTGCAACTTTGCTTAATTCGGCAAGAGCAGGGAAAGTTGAAATTGAAACAAACATATTCGAATCCTATCTTAATAAATCTATTGATCTATTCATTGATTATTATATGTCTAAAAAGGAAACTGGAATATTCATGATGCCGGGGGAGAAAGATTTTGAATTGGCTTTAACGAATTCTGCTGTGGAGGCATTAACTCTGAGTATGGGGTATTATATAGGACGTTGGAGTGATTTAGGCGGTGACGAAAAGGGCGAAGGGATACCGGCTGAAGAATTAAAGGAGTTCAAAAAGTGGAAAGAAGCAGAAAAGAGTGAGGAATATAAGGAGTTTATAACCTGGAGAGAAACAGAAAAGAAAGGGGGAGATGAAGAATTTGAAACCTGGAAAAAATTTAAAAGTCAATTGTTACAGGAATTTGATAAACGTATAGATTCGCGTTTAACTGACCGTATGGATAGGATTATCGAGACAAAGATGAAGGATACAAGGATAAGAGATCCGAAGTTCACTCCCCAGGTTTGGGCATTACATAAATTTCTTGATATTTTTGAAGGTATTGATAAAATCAAGAATGACGAGGTGCAAGTGTTCAGCCATTTATGGAAAGCTATCCTAGCATGTACGAAGGCGTTGGTAACAATTGATGATCCAGGTAATGAATTCTACAAGCAGATTGAAAAGAAAGCAGAAGATGCTGTGAAAATATTTCTTAACCCGGCAGGAGGTCAGAATCGTGGGGATTTATTAGATAAAATAAAAGTTAAAATAATTGAGTTGGAAAGAAAAAGCAAACCCTGAAAAAATAATTGAATGAAGGATTTTAGAAATGATCATAACATGTTACTCTTATAAAGGTGGTTCAGGCCGGTCGACAGCAGCCGTTAATATTGCCGGAAGCCTGTTTAGAAAAGGGAAGAAGGTTGCCTGCCTGGATATGGATTTTGGGGCCCCGGGAATGCATGAGATTTTAAAAACGACAGGGGAAAGAGGGGAGGTAGATGTTTGGGAACCGATTAATAAAGCCATCGAAAGTAAATTGAAACAAAATAAAGGAATCGGCATCCACCATTTTTTTAATAAATCCTTCAGAGGTAGCGATTTCATTAATGAGTATGGAATAAATTTCAAAAAGCTTGTATATAAAGGTGAACTGGAACGCCAAAAGTTTATAGGAATGAAAGAGGATTTTGAGCATGTCAACGGGGCTGAAAAACTGGTAAAAAAAATTAAAGAAGGCGAATTGATTTTTCTTACTGCTTCAGGCAAGGAAAAATCTATAGATTTGATTTCAGGAAAACATTATGATCTTGAAAGCTTTAAGGATAGATTTTGTTTATTGATGGCGGAATTGGTAAATTTCTTTCATAAGAAAACGGAGGATGGCAAAAAGAGAAAGCCGTTGGCTCGAGATACGTTTGATGAGTTTTACAATGATATCTATATAATATGTGATTCGGCCAGTGGGATAACGGCAAACAGCCTCCCTGTTTTGAATACTTCAAACATGATACTTACTTTCTTCCGATGGAGTGCTCAACATTTAAAAGGAACGGAAGAAACATGCAGGGTGCTGAAATACTATCTCGAAGAACGTTATGTTTTCGGGAAGGTAAGGTTATATAAAGTGGGTTCGATCAAACCATCTATTGAACTTGGGAGAGGAAAACTTTTCAATGATGTTGTGTTTCAAAAAGCAAAGAAAAATATCGATTCAAACCTGGACAAGCTTAAGCGCGATATCGATTTCAAATATCTTGGCGATATCCCAGAAGATGATTCGATGAAATTCTTTGAACGTATTGTTACGCTTTCGGAAGCTTATGAATTTTATAAGGAATTGGTTGATTCTTATGATTCAATCGCTGAGAGAGTGATTATGGAACGCAGGAAAATTGATGACAGCGATATTAGAAATAGAGTCTGGAGATATATATATGATGATCCTGTAAAAAGTCTTATTTGAGCAAGACTCGATTTTGAAGATCCTTTGTTATCAGCAGTCTTCATTTTCAGTTTCCTTCATTTTTAGACTTTTTACGGGACCATCATATATGACAGATAAAAAATTTTAAACCGCTAATTTTTCTTGAATTTTTTGTAGACTTTGTAATTTATTTAGATATTATACATGAAGCTTGTAGTCGTAAACCCTTATATTCCATCCCTATCATGGTTTTTTTATTCCCAGGGGATGAGTTCGCCGCCCTGGGGAACGATAAAGGCAGCTAATGAACTAAAAAAAAAACATGAGGAAATCCTGGTGATCGATGGACAGGTGGATTATGAGGAACCGGGAGTTACTCTTAAACGTGTGCTGGATTTTGATCCCGATGTTGTTGGCGTAATGATTGCCCCCGTGCTTCATTTATATACCTTTATGGCAAACACCGCTTTTCCTTACCATCTCTCTTTCTTGAGAGCCGTAAAAAAAAGGCTGCCGGACGTTAAAACGATCCTGGGCGGACTCCTGCCCCGGCAAAAACCCGAAATACTTCTTGCAAAAGAAACCGCTGTCGATATCGTAATGTTAGAATCTTCTCCTTTAGCAGTGAGTCGTTCGATTTCGATGATTTTAAAAGGAAAAGACCTGGGAGTAATACCGGGCATCGCTTATCGTGATAACACTAACAATCCACGCATAAATAATATTGAAAGAACAAAAATCAACGAAGAGAAAGAGTTACATTATTTTGTTTCGCAAAGCGAATATAATTGGAAGAAATACGGGATCGAAAAAAACCTTTACCTTTTAAAGAAACGGGAAATTTTCCCTGTTTACCCGGTATTAGGGATGCTGGGCTGCCCCTTTCACTGCACTTTTTGCGCCACGCCGCTGCATTTCCCGCGGCCGTCACCACGTTTATCCCCGGCACTATTTGTCGATAGCATCGAGCAGGCCAACACCAGGCACAATATATCTCGATTCTCATTTTGGGACGACACCTTTACAACGAGCCCCGGGTGGGTTTCTGAAGTTTGCAATCAGATTATCGACCGGCAATTAAACATTAGCTGGTGGTGTTTCGGACATATAAAGTGGTTATTAAATAATCTTAGCCTGCTCCCTTTAATGAGAAAAGCGGGCTGCTCCATGATGTGGGCCGGGGTGGAATCGACTGAGGATTCCGACCTGGACGGATATGAAAAAGGGATAGATTTTTCAATGGCAAAGGAAGCGGTAAGTCGGCTAATATCCGCGGATATACTGCCTACCACTTCGTTTATCCTGGGGAATCTAAACGACGGCGAGCATAAAACCAAAAAAATAATCGAATCATCCTGTGAGCTGGAAGAACAAGGAGCAATCAATATTTATACGCTCCTGGCGCCGGTGCCCGGCACAAAATTATATAAAGAAATTCACTCGAAAAAAGCGTTTAAAAAACATGATTTACGTCTTTACAACGGTACCCGGGCATTACTCGATTACCCGGGAATGACAGGTGAAAAGCTGGAGGAGATTTTTTTTGCGGCCTACAAAGCCTCCATTTTAAGTGAACGATTCTCAAAAAAAGTAGGTAGAATCAATTTTAATATCGAGATAGCCGGTCAGGATGAAGATGAATTACTCAAAGGATTTGAAGAGGAGAAAGCCCGCATGCAAAGTCTCGAGAAAGCCGGTTACTTAGATGACGAACCGGAAAGATTGGCGGTTTCATGTGAATGGGTTTTTGCCGGTTAATACGGTGCGCTGTCTCCTGGAGTCGATGAAAATAAATCACTCTTTGCCTCCGGCGACCCTGCCGGGAGCAAAACTTTTGTTAATTTCATGGTAGAAATCATGGAAACCGGAACAAAAAAACCTATCATGCCCGCTCATATATACTCCGCTTCTCTTCTTGTTAGTGATAATGTGACCTGTATACCCGGTGAAATAATAAAAGAAGAGGAATCTAATGTACTTTTGCGGCACAGCCTATATAGTTACAGTTTGTATTCCAGCCGGGGAGGATGGCTTCTAATCTCACCGGAATTAACAGTATTAAAAAATATCATCGCTAAATCCGTAGAAGCAAATCAAATATTAGGCGCCGCCTCTATCGATGAGCAGTGGGTTATCCAGGCAGGCAGAAGCGGTGAAGCTGCCGCTGCTTTGTCGGGAATAATTACCACCCAGGTACCGGGATATGAAGCCCTACCGGCTATACGGAAAGATGAAGTAAAACAAGATATCGAGCAATTATGCCACACTTATATAGAACGGGAAGGAAAGTTTAAAGAATATACTATAGATGCGATCCCAATAGATCGCCGTCCTTTCGACTGTGACCAAATCGACTCAACCGAAGCGAAATCTCAACACCGCGAAATTAGTCGGCAGGTGAAAAGAAACAATCATATTCAAGAACATTTTTTAGAACTGCTTTCCTATTATTGGGAAAGTATCTTTATGATCTGGTGGAAGGGCTTTTGGTAAAAAAAAAAGATAAAGAAACCTTTGCTGTTTTTGGATTTTACGATCCGCACCCAGCCAATTGTATTGCAAGTTGGTTGTGTCCCGGGGCGACCGCGGCCGGCTACCCGGTTTATACTAAAACCAGGGGCGCGGAAAGAGGCTGTAAGAATTTAGCCGTATATTGGGGCGGCTGTAATTTTACCTGTGGTTTCTGCCAGGATTGGATCCATGAGATCATGCGCGAAATCGGGCTGCCCCGTTTTTATAAAGATGAAATACTGGATTGGGTGGACAAAGATACCACCTGCATTTGCTTCTGCGGGGGGACTCCCGACATAGCCATGAAAAAAGTAGTAAAATTAGCCGAAGCTTTCCGGGAGAAATACCCCGGTAGACTATTAAGAATCTGTGCGGAAACGAATTTAACCGCCTACCTGCCCGATTTAATCGATTTTACAGGAATTGTAAAAACATCGGGAGGGGGGCTCAATATCGGTCTAAAGGCCGGAAGTGATAAAGTCCATTACACATTAACCGGCCATTCTAATAAAAAAATCCGGGAAAATTTCACAGCATTGTACGAAAGGTTCGGAGTTGGCGAGCCGGTCCCGCTGCTTCGTCCCTCTTTACTATTGGTTCCCGGATACATCGACAGGAAAGAAATCGAGATCGTTTGTAAGAGGCTGGCAAGCATCGACAGGAATATTCCTTTGAAGTTGATTTCTTTTTTACCCCGGCGGCATTTTTCTCACGCGGAAGCCACAGACCCGCGGTTCCTGGCCGAAGCAGTAAAGATAGCCGGTGAATGCGGTATAAAAAGAGTTAGCCCCACAATAAGTGAAATAAAAAAACAAAAACGATTGGTTAGATAGTTTATAGGAGGATAGTATAAATGAAGCTAAAATTATTAGATGATGAACATGCACAAGGGGATAATATTTGCCTCGATTTCGAGGGTTATGCGGAAGCCTTTGTCGATCTGGCAATGCAAACCGAAGAGTCTCTTACTTTTGGAATTTTTGGGGAATGGGGTTCCGGTAAGACCACATTGATGCGCACTATAGAGCAGCAATTTAACGGTACAAATGTGTATACAGTCTGGTTTAACCCATGGGAATACCCAGTCGAAGAAAATATGGTAAAAGCTATGCTTCACACAATGCTCAATCAAGAGTGGTTCAAGAAAATAATCAAAAATAAATCTAAAATTTTCGATACGATCCAGAGTTTTTTAAGTGCCTTCACAAAAAAAGTTCCTTTCGTACCGGACATTGACGACCTGGTTAAATTAGTCGATGAAATTAAATCTAAAAAAGAATCATCATCAAAGTTTTTCTCACTTCGGAAAACATTTGAAGATTTCACAGGTGAACTAACAGACGGAGATGAGGAAAGTGATCGAAATTTATTGGTTTTTTTTATCGATGATTTGGACCGCTGTTTGCCCCATCGAATCGTTAATATGTTGGAGAACATCAGGCTTGCATTCAGCCTCAAACACACCGTTTTTTTTATCGGTGCCGACCGGGAAATTGTGGCGGATGGAATAAAATACGTATATAGGGAGCATAAAAATACTGAAAAAGTTACCGGTACCGATTTCGATGGCGATAGATACTTAGAAAAAATGATCCAGGTACCCTTCTTTATTCCTCAAAACGATGAGAAAAAGATCAAGGAGTACATCAAGAGTTTTAAATTTGAAAAGAAGGATATTTTGTTTGCGGATATTTTGTTTGAACTTCTTTCTGATGTTGAGGCCAACCCCCGGAAAATCAAACGTATTATCAATAGTATTATTTTGTCATGGACAACGTATAAGACTAAAACAGATAACCCTGAAGATTCCCTGGATATCAAAGCGCTTGCAATCTTAAAAGTTATCGAATTGAAATGGCTCGATTTTTTTAGAGATCTTGTCGAGAAAACCAATAATGACCGGCATCGTCCACTTCTGAATACGATAAAAGACCGTCGTGAAAAATATAATCATGAACAAAAAATAGATAAACAGCCGGAAGAAATAAAAGAAATCTGTAAAGATTACAATATTAAAGGGGGCAGTTTTTTCGAGTTTTTCAGGAAAGGTATAGTTGGAAATTTATTTGAACCCAAAATATTAGATAATCTAAAAATGTACTTGAGTTCCACAAAAGGATTCTCCCATGAAACGGAGAGTCCCCTTGAAGATATTGAGAGTACATCTACCATAGGACAATTGATCGACTTTCTTTGGGACGGAAAAGTTGAAGAATTCAATCAACTGCGTAAGCAGTCGGATTATACCAATCTCAATTTTAGCAGTGAAAATTTTACGAAGCTTAAAACATTAGAAGGAGTAGATTTTCGTAACTGCAGCCTGACTGAATCCAATTTTAAGGCATGTAAGTTGAACAAAGCTATCTTCCAGAATGCAATCTTAAAAGGAGCAGATTTCTCCGGGGCTGATTGTGCAAATGCGGATTTTACAGACGCGGTAATGGAGATGGTTAACTTTAAACAAGCTAAATTAAATGGGGCTGTATTTAAAGGAACTGATCTTACCGGGGCTAACTGGTGGGATGCGGAGAATACGGATAAGGTATTTTCTAAAGATATCAAAACAAAATTCAAAAAACCTGAAACTACAGAAGAAATAGATAGTTGGCAAGAGCATTTCAGTTCATACCACACTATAGATGAGGATGATAGCTAACTTCACCGATAACAAACAGGACGATTTAAATTTTGAATAGTATAAATATGAATATAAGCACGCTCCTGATGAGATCGGCGACGGTAAAAGATTTGCCGGGCATACATGAGGAATAAAATTATGCAGCATGTGATGTTTGATGGTTTTCAAGGACTTCGCTCCCGCCTCGACGATATCAGGCTGACCTACGAAATCCTCGAAGAACTACCCGTATCATTAGGCCTTCAGCCGGTAATGCCCCCTTTCATCCTTCCTTATTATAACGGCGTTGTTCCTGAGGACTGCGGCATCAGTGCCTTTGTCTTTCTCGCCGGCGGCCACTTTACCCTTCATACTTTTAGTCTTGGGGAAGCAATTTTTGCCGATATTCTAAGCCCCATACCCTTCGATAAGGGCAAATTTGTGAAGTCTATGCAATTGTTTTTCTCCTGTAAAAAAATAGATACCAGGTCTGTGCAGCGATCAACTCTAAAAAAAACCGGCGAAAACATAGATATAGAGTACGACTTTGGTCCTCATTTATTCCTGGATTTTAAAAGATTTAAAAGCCCCTGGGATTTTGAAGAGTTGTTTTCTCTATTTGACAGGCTGCCGGCAAGTATCGGCATGACCCCGATAATGCGGCCCTTCCTGGCAAAGTCTCGTCTTTTTGATGGGCAGCCGGTTATATCTGTCATTACTATGATTGCGGAGAGTCACATCAGTATGCATTTATTTCCAGGTGAAAGGAAGGCTTTTTTCGACTTGTTTTCATGTAGTTTTTTCGATAAGGATTATGTTATCCCAATTTTGCTGAAACATTTTAAAGGAACCCTGGTGAACAATACCTTATCGTCAAGAGGTAGAAATTATAAATCACAACGGACAAAATTGTCCGATGAGATAACTAAATCCAGGGCCTGGTTGTCAAATATTCATAGATAAATATAAAAAAATAAAATACCGGACCTATTTTATCGTAGGCGAGTAAAAAAAGGAGAACAAATGAATATAAATACTCAAGTTATACTTATTTTATTTGGCGCTGCCGTTCTACTATCGGCAGCAGTACTGTTAGCGGTCTTAGTTTTCTTCTCGTTTGCTCAAACACGTAAAGACCGGAAAGAAGCTGCCTTCAAACATATAAACAATATTTATGAAAAAATAATCCGCTTTCAAACCGAACATCCGGAGGTTTTGAGCCTAAGCAGGAAGTGGAATACCGGCATGATATGCCGTGTTTATGAGCAAGCCTCCGCAGAAGACAAGCAGTGGGCAATTTACTATACTTTTGTCGAGTTATGTATTGGGTACTGTAATGCAGTACTTCATGCCCGGAAACGGAAACTTATCGATAAAGATTCTTATATAAATCAACATGAACCTTTCGTCAAACTATTGTTAAGAAAACATCACCCTATAATTGACGATATGGTACGTGAAAGAAAGTATATATCACACAATATTATAGATTTCAGGCAAAATCTCAAAGAAAAAGAGGGTTGGGACTGGGAGAAAGAGTATAAAGACATGATTAAAATGTAGGTAACTACCCTTTTCTGTCTTTATATTAATCTTCAAAACCAAAAAATTCAATTATTTACCCACATTAAGAAGTGGAACTATACTTGATTTTGAGGAAATTCGGGAAAAATTGCTCTTATAATTCCGGTATGCTATACTACTTAAAACATCGAATGTGAAGCCGGTTATAAACAAACGGAGAAAAGATGAATTTAACTATTGAAGTTCTTGCCGCTTTTATAGCTGGAATTGCAGCACTTCTATCAGCACTCTTTAGTTTGATTTCATTTATTCAAATACGAAAAAACCAGAAAGTTTCTACTTTCAGCGAGATAAGTGCTCTTTATGACCAATTAATCGGTTTTCGCATCAATCACCCGGAAGTTTTGAGTCTCAGTCGGAAATGGAATTCAGACATGTTAGGTATTATCTATAAGCAAGCTAATAAAAAAAACAAAGAGTGGGTAAAATACTACACTTTTGTCGAGTTATGCATCGGGTATTGTAATGCAGTACTTCATGCCAGGAAGCGGAAACTTATCGATAAAGATACTTACGAAAATCAACATAAACCGCTTGTAAAACTATTGTTAACAGAGCATAATCCTATAATCAGCGATATTATTCAAGAAAGGAAGTATATATCACCATACATTGAGAGTTTTAGGCAAAGTCTCAGGAAAGAGGGCTGGAACTGGGAGAAAGAGTATGAAGAATTGGCTAAAAGCCCACAAAAATTTAAAGCAATTCTTCCAGGTTGATGGTGTGGAAACGCCCTTTGCAGCGCAGATAATCCTCCTGCTTGCAGGTGAAAATTAAAAACTGGATGGTTCGCGAACTTTGCTCGATCAATTCGAGTAGTTGGGGCAGCCGGTAATGATCGGTGTTGACAAAAGAATCATCCAATATCATGACTTGCGGCTCTTTTTGCGATAATTGTTCGGCTATAGACAGGCGCAGCAGGAAGGACAACTGCTCCTTCGTTCCGAAAGATAGGTCTTCCCGGCTCACATCCCGGAAATCACCGCCCACGTCCCGCGCCGAAATCTTCATGTCCAGGTTGTTATCGATGCCCAATTTGTATTTCCCCCCCGGGATTAGCCGTTCGACACCGCGAATAATTCTATCTTCTAAGGGTTTAAATATTTCCTGTTGCGCTTTCTCTTTCTCCTCCTCGATCAACATCAATAGGAGTTTTAGAGCATAAACATCGGTCAGTTCCCTTTTAATTTCTTCAAGAGTGTGCCGGTGCCGACTCTCCACCCGGTTTTTCTCCCCGGCTGCTGCACCGTAACCGCCGAGCTTTGTCTTCAATTCCGCCATGTTGATTTCTTTTGCTTTTATATCGGCAGCTTTCCTTTCTAAATCTTCTTTAACTTCGGCGATTTTATTTTTTATCTTTTCGATTGTGTTTACTTCGATGGGTACCATAGCGGCAGACCTTTTGACCAGTAGATCGATCTCCTCTTTCTTACGAAGATATTCCGTCTCCAAACTTTCATCAAGGCCGTCCTGTTTTCGCTTTTTCAGGATGTCTTCTTTTCGTTTTGTCAGATCATCTAACCGGGTGAGCATTTCTTTAATATCATCTCTAATTTGCTGCGCTGTTTGACCGGGGGAAGATTCGGGGGTAACATTGTCACACCGGAATTCCGCCCGCCATTCCATATTACCGAGCAATTGTTTGTCGTTCTCCTTTGCGGTTATCTCCTGTTCGATTTTTTTCAATTCGTATTCGATCTTATCTATACGACCCTGGTGCGCCTCAGGTAAATCTTTGGGTTCCATCTCTTTCAGAGCAGCCTGCAATTTCCGGTACCCTTTCTCATTTTCCCGGTACTCCTTCTCAAGCGCCGCAAAGGTGCGATTTTTTAAAATCCCGGCGGTCCGTTCGGTCAGGTTATCACGTTTGGTTTTGTTTTCCGTCAATTTATCCCGGAGTTCCGGGCCCGACAGCAAGCGCAGCGGCTCATCGGCGGGTAAATCGCCGGGCAGCGCCTCCATGCCGGTATATTTTTTTAGATCCTGCTGCAAAGAAGCCCGGTTCGCTTCGATTCGGGCTTTTTGCCGGTTGAGTTCTTCGAGGGGAGTGAGCGAGTCCAACCGGTTTTGCGTTTTTTCTTTTTCACCTGTCAACTGGCAGTATTCCAGGAATTTTTTCTCTAATTCCGCGGTATTCGCGACTTTCATATCTGTCAAATGTTGTTTTAATTCCTCTTTTTTATGCCGGAGTTTTTCATGGATGGAATCTACGTCTATGTCCACGGGTCTTCCGGAAATATGAATATCGAAATGTCCGGGGTATAAAAAAGACAACTGCCGGAAATCTTCTACGGCCAGTGGCTGCGAGGTTTTACGGGATACTGTGCCTTCCTCGTCTATCTTTAAATCGAAGGCAATTTCCCGGTTCCCGGCAGGCGCAACTTCAAATTGCATCTTTAACGCGGACCGGGCAGCTTTCAATTGGGTTTCCAATTTATCGATGGCATGGGCAATTTTTTTAATATCTTCGATTTTTTTTTGCGTCATTTGCGGGTAATCATCAAGCTGCTTATCAAGGTTTTTTAACCCTGCTTCCGTTTTTTCATAACCGGTAATTTTCTTTTCGATTCCGGCGACATCCTTATCCAGTTCCGTCCGGTTTAAAGCGAATAGGATGGGCAGTTCCCGGTTTATACCTGATAGATTTTTATTTATTTCCAGGAGACCGGTATAAGCCTGTTCGAGATCTTTAAATTTTCGCTCATATTCTTTCAATTGTTCACTTTTTTCTTTTTTGGCTTTCAGGGCCGCTTTATACTGCTGTTTTTCTTTTTGAGTCGCCTGCTGTTTTTCGATTTTTTCTGTTAGGTCGAGGGTCAATTGCCTGGCCCGGGCATACTGCCGGGGTAATGCCCGCTGCAACTCTTCCAGTTGGCCTACAATCTTTATGAACTGCTCGTAATCTTGTTTGAGCGGTTTAAATTCCAGTTCCTTTTTTTCCAGTTTTTCCAGTTCGACCTCTTTGTCTGCCATGTGCGACAACAACTCCTCCTTTTTCCCCTTATCGACAGATAATTGTTTTATTTCTTTTTCCCGTTTTTCCATTTCTTCCAGGCGCTGGGAAAATTCCTCTATTTGTTCCCGCAATTCTTTCAATTGTTCTCTTTCTTCTCTTGCGTCTTCCAGCAGCCGCATATAAGGTGGGGCATTCCGGCCGCTTTTGAATTTTTTCATATCCGGGTTGGTAAAAAGTATGTCCCGCCCAGGTTTTAAACTATCCTGGAAGGCTTGCAAGGTTCTAAAAGCCGTTTCTTTGATGACATTTCTGATATGGGAGCGGGTCTCCTCGGCCATGGGGTTCTTTTTCCTGTCTTTATCGAATATGTTTAACGCCTCACCCTGGTCGATGAAGAGCAGGTTAAAGAGGCCGGTTGTTTTTTCGGGAATATACAGTATTTCATACAATTTCCGCTGGGTTTTGTGCGGGTCTTCCGTTAAGTGAACGCCACTTAAATAAAGATCACCTTTCCCGCCGGGGAAGGATTTATATACCCGGTAATCTTTCCCGTCCCGGGTTGTGAAAAAAAGATTGACCTTGGCCGTGACATCGGTGCCCCAGGGCTGCAAATCCTTATACTCCTGCCTGCGGCTGGCGGCATCTCCGATGAGAGCCTGTTTGATCGCTTCCATGATCGTGGATTTGCCGATCTCGTTGGGGCCGTAAAGCAAATTGATGCCTTCGCGAAATTCCAGGGCCAATGTCCGGATTTTCCGCCATGATGTTAATTCCAATTTCGATATGATCATTTGTCCCCACCCAGTGTCCGGTAATAATTGTACAGCTTCAGCAGCGCTTTATCGACGATTGCCTGCTTTTCCGGTGAGAGCGACTGTTCTAAGTCCAATAGATCCTGCGGTATTACGTTATTAAATATCTCTTCCGGCAGAGGGAAATCCTGCTGTTTCATGTCCATTAACCGCTGCAGCAGCGCTTTCATATAACCGTCGGCCATATCGAGGAAATCCGTGTCCGTTGGAGTTATGGATACCCGGTCATCTATTTTATAATAACGTTCCCGCTCCATCCGGATGATTTCTTTATAAGTCTTATAATTTTTCGCCGATAGAAAACCGGCGGTGGTTAGCCGGCGAATAACCTTCTCCCCCGGGTTTCCCTGGGCCAATTTTGCTTTAAAACCGGGGAAGTCCCGGTCCGAGAGTTCGACTTCTTCCTGCAGCCACTCATATTGGCTCACGTTTACGGGCTCCACCTTAGGAATGGCTCCCTGTTTTTCGATGGTGACATGCAGGGCGCAGCCCGCATCGCCGAATTGGAGAGGTTCCGGAGTGCCGCAGTAATAGGTGCGGTCATTTATTTTTTTATAGGAATGCCAGTCGCCCAGGGCCAGGTAATCGAGCTTTTTTGTCCGGGCGAAACCGGGTTCTATGGGGAAGGGATTATCCTGGAATTTTTCATTGGCCAGGCCGCCGTGGGCCAGCCCGACATGGATCATATTATCATCGATGTCTTCGGGCTGAATCCAGTGCAGGGGATTGTAATTGCCTCTTTTTTCCGAGTTGGAGGCGGCAAGAATTTTCACATTCCCGGCAGCGATGCGGATCCTTTCCCGGCGCTGCACTAATTGGACATTCTCCGGGTAACTTTCTTCACTGACCCTGCTGTAGATGGTGTTAGCCATGAGAGGGTCATGGTTGCCGGCCGTTAAAATCAACCTGGTGTGGGGAAACTGTTTGACCACCGCAAACAGTTCGAGCAGAATTGATTCCGCTGCCAATTGACCGTTGTCGATCACATCCCCGGCGCAAAGAATAAAGGGGATTTTTTTCTTTTGCGCATAAACAAAAATGGCTTTTACCGCATCTAAACGGGCGCGGTTCAATTTTTTAGCAGTGTCCCGGTCAAACCCGGCAAAGCTGTTACCTAAGTGCCAATCGGAGGTATGAATAAAGTGTGCCATCTCCTTTCTCCTGCCGCTGCCGGTTACCTGATGTGGAAATGGAGGGTGAATACGGGGCGCGGTTTCGCTTCGATAAACCGTTTTTCCATTAATTTTATCTGCTCTTTATCGAACATCTCCTGGAAATGATCCTGGAAATTGAGCAGCTCTTTGCGAACCTGTTTTAATTCACGCTGACAATTTTCCTTTTCTTTGATCAATTTCCGGCCGGTTTGCCGGTCAAAAGTCCCGCTAATCTTTTGATCCACCTCCTGCATCCGGGCCTTAATCCCGGCTTCTTTGTTATAAAGGAACTCTTCCATATCGCGCAATTCCACTTCCAGGTTGTGCAATTTCCGGTCCAGGCGCGGCTGCTGCATATTTTGTATCAGCAGCGATTCTTCCTTCACCCGTTCGCCCAGGAGCTTCTCGCTGTGACTATCGCTAACCGCGGCGCTCAGCTCCGGGGCCGGGGATATACTGAGCCTCTTTAATGCGGTAATTTCCTCATCATTTAAGAAATTAACTTCGCCGTTATTGTCTACAGATAAAAGATCGAAGAGATGCTCTTCCTCATCAATGCCGGCAAAACAGACATTGTAAAAATCCCACCTGCCCTTGCAGTTCACATAGGGTGTCAGTACTTTACCGGGATTGGGGCAATGGCTGTATTCCAGATAAACGCCCGTTTCCAGGGCTTCCCCGGCCGGTCGAATTTCTTCAATAATCTTTTGCAGTAAGGGGTGCTTTAAACTGATGTGCTGGTAAAAACGGATATTTTCTTCATCTCGCTTGCCGACATAATACTTCTTATCGCCAAAACGGAAGAATATCTGCTCTTCATCTTTTTTTTCAATTTTAAAAGGCAATTCTTTCAGCAGAGAGTCGCTCTCCAGGAGTCCGAGCATATCTTTATCATATTGGCTGAAAGATTCGGGCAGTTTGCTCTTGATATTTTTCAAGCGCATGGTGACATTGGGGTCCAGTTCATCCAATAATTGCCGGGTGTGTTTTAATTTGGAATCCATGAGCGTGCGGGTTTCTTCATCGATCTCTTCCTCGAAACGTTTCAACCAGATCATTCGTTCTTCCTTTGTTTTGAATTGATTCATCATATCGTTGATGCGTTTCTCGAACTGGATGGCTTTGCTCAAAGTTCCCAGGATATCATCCCCGGCACCAATCACGCTCTTAAACAGGTCGAATTTATTTAACAGGATGTCGTATATGCGTTTTTCCGTTTCGTTATCGGCATTGATGCAATTAATCACCCACACGTCTTTCTCCTGGCCATAGCGGTGACAGCGGCCGATGCGCTGTTCGATACGCTGGGGATTCCAGGGCAGGTCGTAATTGACCAGGGCATTACAAAATTGCATATTCAAACCTTTTGCGCCAGCTTCGGTGGAGATAAATATCTTTTTCCGGGTTTTGAAATACTGAACCAGGGCAGTACGCTCCAGGATATTTCCCGCGGGTTTCTCATGGGGGGGCACGGCAGCGCCCACTTCCTCCTCCCATAAAGCAACGGCCCGGTTTACCATCTCCTTTTCTTCGCCGGTGCGGCGGCTGCCGCCGGAAAAGATGACAATCTCGTCTTTAAAACCGTTATCCTCCAGTATCCCTTTCAGATGCCTCTGGGTGGCTACATAGGTGGTAAATATGATCACTTTTTGATAGAATCGTTCGGGCTGCATAAAAATTTCTTTTAACCACTTCACTAAAATCCTGTCCTTGCCGGTTTCCCGAATCTGCCCTGCTCTTTCGATGTAATCCGTTACTTCCCGGATTTCCATCTCGATATTCGCGATATCCCGGTCTGTTTGCCGCGGCCGTCTTACAGAAACCTGTTCCGGGACTCCAGGTTCGAGGCCATACAATAAGCAATCTTCCTCGTCGTTTTCCGCATCGTCGCCGGCAGCAGCATTTTGTATATCCACGGTTTCACCGGTTATCATTTTTTTCAGACGTTCCACGATGCCGGTAAGGCTCTGCTTCAAGGCGGAAAATGAACTTCCTAAAGCACGCCGGTAACTCAATTTCAGGAGACTACGCAGCCCCATGGCGCGCTCATCCGGCAGGTCGATTAAACCGAAACTATAGGCATAGATATCATCCCGTTCTAAATAGTTGGAAATTTCGTCGTATAACCGCTTTTCTTGTTTATCCATATGGAAATTGACGGTCTCGCAGTGCCGCTTCGTGAATTTGTATTTCATAAAAGCCTGGGCATTGTATCTTAAATTTCTCACCATGATGTTGCCCAACCGCTCTTTCAGTTCGGGAATCTTTTCTTCCGGCACTTCACCGTTTTTTATAAAAAGTTCCCGGAAATGGTTATACCGGCCTAAGTAATTCTTGTTGGTTTCCGGTAGAATATAAGAGGATAAGCCCCAGATTTCCAGGATATTGTTTTGAAGGGGGGTGGCAGTCAGCAGCAGTACGGGCGTCCGTTTCAACAGGGGGAACAGGTTAGCGGCAGTCTTGCAGTTTTTCGATTCGACGTTATAATGGCCGTCCGTAGTGCTGTACCGCCGGTAAATATTGGCGAAAATTTCATGGGCTTCGTCCACGATGATAAGATCCCATTGTTTGCGGCTTAATACTCGTTCGTTTTCCAGGCGGCTGGCAAATTCCCGTCCAGTGATATAGACGCCATCCTCACGAAATAGTTCATGAAGCCGGTCTTTGGCGACGCCTCTCTTATCTTTCGAGGTTAAAATTTTCGAGGGTACCTGGAAGCGCTGCCGCAATTCGCTGTTCCACTGCCCGGCCAGGGAAGTGGGAACGATAATCAAGATGTTAAAGCGCCGGCTGGCCCGGTACTGCGCCATTACCAACCCGGCTTCGATGGTTTTCCCTAAGCCTACTTCATCGGCCAGGATGCAGCCGCCGTTCTCCAACTTCTCCAGGGCGAAGGTAATGGCCTCGATCTGGTGAGGGTTGGCGTCGATCAAAGACTCCCGGAAGGTCTCGATATAGGCCTGGTAATCTAAGGGGTTTCTCTTTAACAATAACCGTTCGCTTAAGACACGGATTCTTACCTGCTCGTTGAGTTTTTTGTCTTCCATATTCCGACTATTAACCTCCTTCGGTTCTTTTTTCATACCCGGTATGTTCACGACAAAATAAAAAAATTTAATATTTATGATATAACGATGTAATAATAATGTCAAACCTTTATGAAGATGAAGATCATTCGGAGATCAGTTTTTCTATGGCTTTTTTAAGCGTCTCCTTTTCCCGCAGCGGTATTCCGAAATTTCTTAAGATTCCCTTCCTGTCGATCAACCAGTAGGAGGGGATTAAATTAACATTGTAGAACCTGGCAGTATCATCCATCCAACCTTTGCCCGAATAGGCGATCTTCCATTCCAATTTTTCTTTTAAGATATAGTTGACCACAAACTCTTTCTTAGAATCGAGACTGATGCCGACAATTTCAAAACCTTTTTCTTTAAACTCTTTATAAAACTCTTTCAGGTGGGGAGTTCCCTCGACACAGGGTTTACACCAGGTGGCCCAGAAATCGATGAGCACAACCTTCCCCTTTTGCCCGGA
>JAGLQA010000679.1 GCA_023137075.1 Candidatus Aminicenantota bacterium | reverse complement strand
GCAGTGCGGTCACAAATTTAAAAAAAATCGGCGATGAATTCCCCCAGTCACCTTACGCCCGCGACGCCGGAACGCTTCTGTCAAAATTAGAGAATAAATAGAGCGAAGAGTGGGAATTGCATATCACCGGAATACCGGTTTCACCACCTCTCTATCAAAACAACCAACAAACACAATTATCAATTTGTACACAGGTACAGCAGAACATGTTATTACGTTAATGTCAGGTTCACCTTGCGCCCTAATCCGACCTCGAAAATTCTACAAAGAGTTGATACCTGGACATCAATCTTCCCGTTTTCCAGCCGCGATATATAACTCTTTTTCGTCCCCGTTTTCCTGGCTAATTCTTCCTGGGAAATTCCGGCTCCTTTTCAACCGATTTTCCATACCGGCAAGGTGGTATGTTGATGCTTCTTTCGCTTTGATATCTCGTTAGCCAATTGCTGTAATTTAATTACAATTCTTATCTTCTCTTCAAAGGGCAATTTCGCACGATTTTTGTGAAATTTTTTTTTAGAGGTGAAAATGGTTTCCATATTTGTTATTGTATCATGGTTAACCTTCATTATAAAACCTCATCAATTTTTCAAACTTGTCTTTCAAATTAAATTTCAAAAGAATCCTCTCAAGTTCTTCTGTATCGAAGTCCGATTCATCAAGAAATTTTATCACTCGTTCTCTATCTTTCGGCCTGTATGTTTGAAGCATGATTGCGATCAAATACTCTGCCTTAACAACTTTTATTTTCGTGTCTTTGTAACTTGTGTATCCAGCTTTTTCAACCGCTTCTTCAATCAGGTCGTTATAAACCGGTAGAAATTGGACAGGAATGCCTTCGATAAGGATATGTTCTTTCTCCGGCGTATAGCCTTGTTTTTTCAGGTAATCGTAAAGGGAAGAAAGTACCAACAAGCCGTCACTGTCTCCTGCCGGGATAAAAAAGATGTCGAGATCATAAGTCAGGATTGGTTCGATATAGAAAATAACGGCAATTCCGCCTCCTATGGCATAGTCCTTAATCAGGCCGTTTTCTTTCAGATCGTTTATAACTATTAATGCTTTTTCCATGTTATCTAGATACACTAAAACCCTATAAAATTCAACTGCTTTCCCTGTCCGAATAAATCGGTGAATTATTTACCTGTCCCTATCCCTCCAGGTCCGGGCAGACCAGCACGGCTGTCACAAATTTAAAAAAGATCGGCGATGAATTTCCCCAGTCACCTTACGCCCGCGACGCCAAAACGCTTCTGTCAAAATTAGAGAATAAATAGCCCACGCCCACTACGTGGGCATGTGTAGAAGCCGCTTCGCGCCATCTCGAAGGTCTTGGAATGGCAAACTTTATCAAATCTTCGAGAATCCGGACAGTGAAGATTGGGAATTACATATCAGCGAAATACCGGGTTGAACGCATCCTTCAAAACATCCGACAAACACAATTAACAATTTGTACCAGGTACAGCAGAACATGTTATTACGTTAATGTCAGGTTCACCTTGCGCCCTAATCCGACCTCGAAAATTCTACAAAGAGTTGATACCTGGACATCAATCTTCCCGTTTTCCAGCCGCGATATATAACTCTTTTTCGTCCCCGTTTTCCTGGCTAATTCTTCCTGGGAAATTCCGGCTTGTTTTCTCGTTTCTTTTAGCATCTCTCCAATTATGAACGATTTAGATTTCAACTCAAATTCATCTCTTTCTTTCGTACCGGTTCTTCCATATTTGATATCCAGAAGCTCTTCAAAAGTTTGGGCATCTTTCAATTCTTTCATGATGCACCTCCTTTTTTATCCTCAAAATATTCCTTTTTAAGCTTTTCAGCTAATAAAATTTCTTTTTTTGGCGTCTTTTGGGTCTTCTTTTTAAATCCGTTTAGTAAAACAACAAGTTCGTTCTTGTCAAAAAAGCAAAATATCCGGTAAATATTTCTGAGAAAAGCGGCTCGTATTTCGAATAAACCATCTGAACCTTCGATATGCTTAAAAAATTTCGCCGGGATAACATCAGCATTTCTGACAATTCCCAGAGTAAATTCAATTTTCTCTTGAGTCTTTTTATCCAGGCTCAAGTAGAAATCCATGAAATATGATTTATAAAAATTAATCTTTCGATTCACGCAAAAATGTTAACATATTTGTTAACACATGTCAATAAAATTGCTCATCCCTATAAAATAAATAGGCTCCTCAAGAAAATTTGTGGGGA
>JAGLQA010000678.1 GCA_023137075.1 Candidatus Aminicenantota bacterium | reverse complement strand
ACATCTACCTTACTGTTATAACGGAGATTAGAATGAAAAAAAATATGTCTAAAACGATTTTATCGGTTATTGTCTTAATCATCCTACTCGTGGGATTCGTTTACGTGAATATCTTTGCCGCTACTTGTACCCCTACAAACGGAACCGTATGTGAGGGAAAATGCTGTAAACTGACCAAAGAGGGCTGCATCGCCGGACCCTGCGATAAGATAGTATTATAGGTCCACAAGCTGCATAATTAGAAGGAGAATAAGTTGAAAAAAAAGATTTTAATTGCAAGTTTAGTTGTTATCCTGGTATTTTCGTTGTTCATCGGGTTTTCTTCGCTCTACCTGGAATCCGCCGTATGTTACAGCGGTGTCGGTGGTAAATGTGAAGGGGATTGCTGCATTGCCAATTTCTACACGTGTATAGCGGGACCATGCACCGCGTTTATCCCCCAGAAATAAGCAGAAAAAGTTATAACAAGGAGTTTTGAATGAAAAAAAATATTGCGGCATCGGTATCGGTTATTTTCTTTTTGTTCCTATTTTTTGGGGCGAACCCGGCCCAGGCAGAGGTCGAGCATAAAATCCTTTTCAAAAAGGTATTGGAGTTTTCGGACGACAGCGAAGACTTTTTCTTCAAGTATCCCGATAATCCCTACAACAGGCAGATGCAGGTTGACTGCAAAGGTAATATCTATATTTTAGATGCGAATCGAATCCTGAAATTCGACAGCAGTGGCCGTTTTATAAAAAACTTGATGAGCCATGGCCAGGGCCCCGGGGAAGTGACAAGGTTGCGAAACTTTATATTACGGAATGATAAAATCTATATCTATAATCATTACCCGGATAAGATCATAATAAAAGACAAAAAGGGGGCGCTGGTAAAAGAATTTCGCACAACAGAATCCTTAGATAAATTTTTTGCTGTCTATGCTAAAAATTACTATTCTTTCAATGAAGAACTACTCGATCTAACTATAAATTATGCGAAAATAATCGATGTGGATTGGTATCTCATAAGAGTATCATCTAAAGGGAAAATCGAAACTGTTAAAGATTGTAAATTACCTATCAAATCCTTTATCGTAAAGAAAGGCAGAAATATATCCGAGATCAGAATCGCTAAGATACTTGTCGCACAATTGAAAGATAAAACCTTTTTCGTCACCCATTCCACCGAATACGAGGTGAAGCTGCTGGATATTAAGAAAAAAAAGGTGGTTAAAACATTTAAAAGAGATTACCAACGCCAGGAACCACCGCCGGAAGTCGCCAAAAAATTGAATATTCAAGCTTTCGGTTTTCTTGGCAAAGTATATCGTAGGCCCCCGCAGAAATACCTGAACGATATCCAACAATTACTCGTTCACGGCGATAATTTATGGGTAGCCACCTCCACGGTGGATGAAAAAAAAGGAGTCCTGATCGATATTTTCAATAAGGATTGCGAATTTTCCGGCAGTTTTTACCTTAAATTGTCCGACAGGTTGGGATATTTAGATTATTTTTCCTTTCACGCCTATATTTTCGACAGCTTCTTATATACCATCGAAAGTGATAAGGATGATAATCCCCGGGTGGTAAAGTATGAAATAATAACAGCGGAATAAATTATCTGTCCCAATTTTTTTCCCATACAATGAGGTTTGCGATAACTATTAAAACAATCGATATTAAGAAATAACCCTTTTTTCCCAGGGTTCGGCGCTCCTATACATTTACTTGTTTTTCATGCGATAAACTAAAATACGATAAGAAAAGTCCTCCAGGTCGTGACTTTTTGTTTCATCTAAAAAATATAATTTACCTTTTCGATCAACATGCAATAACCTGAAATTAGTTCCCAGCCCCCCATCTACCAATTCACCGTCTTTGTTATATATGTCCAACATATATTTGTGTGCGCTTTTAGTGTATTGAAGGGTAATCAATAACAGGTTATCGAGCCTGTGTATTCCAACTATATGAGTCCAGCTTTTTATCCATTTAACTAATAAAGATCGTAGGTGTTTTTTTTCAAAAATTTTTCCAGGAGGTGGGATGTAATGAGGGTTGTTATGGGAAAATTTATGAATAAGCTTTCCTGAAATGTCGAAATGATGAGTTTTATACTCCATTTCCTGGATACAATATAGGTCGCCTTTCTGGTCGATATCAAAGTATATCCCATCGCAAATCAAATCATGCCTGGATGCATTTTTATTAATCGGGAAAAAAGACTTTTTTAGATTCCCTTTTTGATCGTAAATATGGATGCAGTCACCCTTATTCGAGCTTTTTATAACCAGACCCGTGATAATTACTTCTCCGTTTTTCCCTTCTTTTACTATTCTCCCATCTTCAATATGGAAAAAATATTTAAAAACTCCTTGCAAGCCGAACACATTTGCTTTCCTCGAGACCGGGTCTACAACATATATATATTTTTTGCCGATAAAGAAAGAGAAGGGTTTTCCGAATTCTCCAGGTCCCTGTCCCACACCGCCGATATATGATATGAATTTTCCATCAGGCGTATATTTATATAATTTACATTGCCGTGAATCTAATATCCAGAAGTTATTTTCAGTATCTACGGAAAAATCTCTTATGCTGCCAATTAGGTTTTTTTCCTCTGAGAGTGGAACAACTTTTTCAAGCTCAAAAAACATTTTGAAAGAATCGTAGGTATCATTTTGGCTCTGAGAATTTTTTCCATTACCGATAATTAATTGAGTTAAAAAGCAAACTAATATGAATAGTAAAAATATCTGTTTTTTTTTCATGTATCTGGCCTCCTAATTTAATTATCTTAATATGTTTTGGGAAAAAATATATATGGGGAAGTGTTGAGTTTCCCCATACTATAGAATATTTTTCCTACTTACTTTTAAAATGGATTCTACTTAATATTGATTTCGTTGTCAAAAATCTTTTTTTGATTAAATTTTAGATCTGAGTTTTTTGCCACCTTAAAAAAATTTGTGGGGAAAGCCAACATGGGAATACAAGAAATCCATTAACGGCAGCCGTTTTTAGGCAACTCTCAAGGCAAGTGAATTTGAAATCAAATTCTTTTTTAGAACCTTTTTCTGAAATAATCCGGCATAAAAAACCATGAAGTTATAAATACCAGGGCAAAATTTTTTATCCGTAATAATAAAAGTTTTTACTTGACATTTTAATATTTCCGAAGTATAATTTTAATATGATCGAGAAAAAAGGCGTTTTGCAGCAGGTTTTATTAAATTTATTTTCGTTTATCATATCTGTCTTCAACACCTTGACATTCTATAATAACAATAAAATGAAGTCAACAGGAGCTTTTTAGAAAAACATAATAGAGGTGAACAATGAACACGGAAGCGCCAATTACCGAAAACCGTGGCAGGGCTGAATATAACCCGGCACCGGGAATACGCATCGCAGGCAATTCTTTCGATAGGAGAGAGATTTGCATGTTGCTAAATGATGTGGAATATTTTCTGCATCTTGTATTTATTATTAAGGAGAGGGGCTGCTGCCGTCTTGTGGTCATCCATGACAGGCAGGTCAGGACAAACAAGTGTTACGTCGGATTGAGACACGCTAAAATCGCCTTTGCCAGGAGGTACAACCGGAAATCATGGAAAAAAGGAGTAAAAGCGGAGTGGACTCACTTATATAAACCGGATAGCGATTGGTTGGCTGAAAAGACTAAAATGATAAAAAAACAGTATCGACATGGAAACAATACCACTATTTAACCCGGATAAATTTGGGATCAGCATGGCGGGCATCAGTCTCCAGTATAAGGACAGCCAGTATAAAGATAACCCC
>JAGLQA010000677.1 GCA_023137075.1 Candidatus Aminicenantota bacterium | reverse complement strand
GCCTATGCCTTTTATGAATATTACTTTGGAAAACATCGAATGCTCGTTCATGAAGGGGAAGTTGCTGGATTTAAAAGTTTGTTGGTGTTGTGTCCGGATGATAACCTCGGATTTTTTCTCTCCATTAATTGTGAACCCACATTTGGAAAGGGGGCAGTTCTGTTATATGAAGCTAAAATTAAACTGTTGAATTTTTTTTATCCACAGGATCAAGATTTGTCATCTCTTAAGCCTCTCGTTAATTCTCAACTAGAAAAAAGAGAGCTACAAGGGTATTATCGATATTCCCGATATTCCCACAGTACGATTTCGAAACTGGATATGTTGTTTGCCGATATCAGGGTTAAGCGAATTCCAAAAGGGCTTTTGTTGAATGATTCTCAAAAATACATTGAAATATCGCCTGGGGTATTTGAATCCATGTCTGGTAATTTCAATATGCGAATCACTTTTGATAATAAAGCCGAAACCAAATTTATGTTCATTGGCCCCCGGGCATTTGAAAAATTAAAATGGTATGAAACAAAACATGTTCATACAGGATTACTTGTGTATTGTTTTTTGCTGTTTTTTTTATCCCCCCTATTCTGGTTCATTCAATTTATTATTAAACGGAGGAGAGAAAAAATCAATCTTCCAAAGGTGATTGTTAAGGCACGCTGGGTGGCCAGTATAATGGGATTGATAAATATAATTCTGTTGGTAATCTTGGCCCTGTATATGTCAAAATTTATCAGAATTGGGATCGTATGGCACATACCACTGATAGTGAAAGCTGCACTTGTTGTTGTTATATGTGTTTTTATTCTAACTATTGTTGTAGTTGTTTATACGATTTTTGTCTGTAAAACTAAAAGTGAAACCCTGGTTGGTAAAATTCATTATATTTTGGTGGCTATTGCCGGAACCCTTTTCATCTGGTTCCTGTACTATTGGAATTTATTGGGATTTAAATTTGGATAATAAATGTTGAGGTTAAATAACATAAAAATCCGCCAGGCAGAACAATCTGATCTATCGGAAAATTGTTAATGGAATCAGCAGAAGACCGGGCCGAATAATCAAGGATTTCACACCGATAACAGCGCCTAAAGGCAAACGGCCGGCCCGGTACTTTTCGAGTATATCTAAGAAAAAGCCTTTCTCCTTTTTCGGAAGCGGAATACCGCGAAGAGCCGGGTCAGAAATTGTTCCCGGATTTTATCATTATTTAACCGCCCTTCATCTTCAATGGGCAGGTGGGGAAATTTTTCCATTACCGCCCCGCCGAGGAATCCCGCTCCCCGGTCTGTCAGCGGCACCTGGCCCGGCCCGGGGTAAATTTTTACCCGGCGGGTACCGCAGGAAGGGGATTTCTCCTTGAGAATGAACCCATCAACCGTTTCCAACCCCGACAGGTATGAATTCACAAAATCCTCCATAGCTTGAGTGCAGTCGCGGCCGGTGGCGGGTTGTACCAGTTTTATTTCACCTTTTTGTTTAATCAAGCGGATGGGATCGCGGGGAACACCCAGCCCGATCTCTATCTCCGGGCAAAGGGTCACAAAATGGACCTCAGCTTTCAATCCCTCAACCAAAGCAGAATGGATGGTCAAACCGTTCCAGCGGCATGGAGCGAATCCCAAACATTTACTCACCACCACAACGGGTTTTTCTGAAATATCCATTTATTCCGCCCTACT
>JAGLQA010000676.1 GCA_023137075.1 Candidatus Aminicenantota bacterium | reverse complement strand
AAAAAGTTGGCTGCCGGAGGCAAGTTCAAAGTAAAGTAAAAGAAGTCATTAGCCCGGCAGCTTTTAATTCCTATAAACATCGTTTTCAAATTTCCTCTCTTCATTTATAAAAAAACCAGTTTTTAAAATACCACAAAATTGTCAAAGAACAATATAAAACCACAGCGTAATACCTCTACCTTAGCTGCTTCCATGCTGCAGGGCTTAAAAGTAAAAATTAATACCGGCGGAAATGTCGAACTTTTTGGCTTCGGGAATGTCGGGGGCATGAGGAAATCTCAAAATTGCGATTTTTTCTCTTGACATTTTATAGCAATATTGCTATACTTGGATGGGATATAAAAAATAGTTGCAGGAGAAATTGATTTGCCGGATACAGAAGTTTTGATTTTCGCTGAAAGCAGCGGTGATTCACTTTTTTTAAAATGGTTAGATAAACAACCTCATAAAGTACAGGATAAGTGTATCGTTTTTATTGAACTTTTAGAACAATAATGAGCAGTATAAAAAAAACAGCAAATGCTGTCAAAATTCTGCATAATCGCTATGTCGAAGACAAGCCGGGAAGAAAAGCCTCCCTTCAGGAAGAAAGAGTCAATGCACAGGTTGCTCGACTTATTTTTAGTCTTCGCAAAGACGCAGGTTTAAGCCAAAAACAGCTTGCTGAAATGATCGAAACAACTCAATCTGTAATTAGCCGCTTAGAAGATGCGGATTATGAAGGGCATTCACTATCGGTGCTGGAAAAAATCACATCGGCATTGAATAAAAGGCTTATAATAGGGGCCGTCGATGTAAGCCCGGAAGCGGCTTCCGTGCTGCAGGGCTAAAAGTAAAAATTAATACCGGCGGAGATGTCGAGTTTTTTGGCTTCGGGAATGTCGGGATCGGGATTGGCATAATAGGTTTCATTGAGCAGGTTCGATGCTTTGAGGTAAAAGAAAAAATTGGCGGAAAAATAATAACCGGTTTTCAAATATAACAGGTTATAGGCCTCATTCAGGATCTCTGCCGGGCCTGGGTCATTCTTTTTAAAGGAGTAGGTGTAATTCAACTCGCACCAGAATTTTTCCAGCAGCAATTTTCCTCCCAACAGGAGTTTCGCGGAGGGTATATCGTTCAGCGATGCATCTTCTTCGCTGCTTTTACCCTGGTACCGGAAATAATTACCGAAAATTTCCAGGTTTTGCAGGGGGAAGAATTGGAACTCGATCTCCCCACCGTGGATTCTCCCGGCAGCGATATTGTCGTGGGTGTAGTTTCCATCCGCCCCGCGGTACCTCTCGATCATATCGTCGATGCGGTAGGAAAAAAAGTAGAGGCCCAGGAAGAATTTTGTTGAAAAGAGCTTGATGCCGCTGTCCATATTGAAGCTCTTTTCCGGTTTGAGATTGGGGTTGGCAATGACGTACTTGCGGCCGGTGAGCCCGGTGTAGAAGGCTTCGCTTAACGAGGGAGTGCGAAAGGCCCTGCCAAAATTAAAAAAGAGGGACAGGGACTTTCCGATTTTTTTGGAGACGCCTAAGAAGGAGGAGGGGGAACCGGTCCGAAGTTTTTCCGGTGAGCCTTGCATCCTGGTTTTAAGAGTGAAAAACGTATACCTGGCTCCGCCGAAAAAATCGAAGCCCGGCAGTCCGGTATAATCAAAGGTGAAATAAATACCCCTATCGCTGCGGATGCCGTTTTCTAAGGGCAGGGAGGTGGACAATTCATCCGATTCGTTTTCGCGCAGCGAATTCTTAATATCCACATTTGTCCTGGAGTATTGTTCGACGCCTAGCTGGTAGGAAAGGGTATCGGAGAGGGATTTGTTTAGATTCAGTTTTATCCCGAAGTTTTGCGCCGTGGCTTCCGAACGGTATAGGGAACCGGTTTCTAAATCGGTTTTCTCAAGCGTGTAAGTCGTGGGATTCAGGTAGAATTGAAAATTTACCGTTCCATTTTTGATTAAACCTTTTTCCCGGTACTGGAGATTGAAGATGTGGTTGATATCCCGGGGAACGGTGACTAATATATCCGGATTGTTCTCCCTGTCCGGTTTGCCGACATTTTTACCGCAGCCGCCTAAGTAACCGATGCGTAAATCCCGCTGCTGCGAATGGAAGGAAAGATTAAAAACACCGGTATAGTTAGTGTACCCGGAGTTGAAAATCTCCTGGTCCGGTGAAGCGTAATTCCCGGCGTCGGACATCTGGAAGCCGGTATATAAATTTGCCTTACCCATTGACCGGGCAAAGGTGAAACCGCCGCTTTTCTTCTTGTTGAGAGAGTTGAAATTTAAATTAAGGGAGCTCTTTCCATAGAATCCCTCATGGTTGGACTCCGGGCTGGTGAACAACTGTACGACCCCGCCGATGGCATCGGAGCCGTAGATCACGGACGATGAAGAACGGACCACTTCGATGCGCTTGATCAATTCAGGGGCGATAAAGGAGCCGGAGGCGCCCGCCCGCCGGTCGCTGGTAATACGGGTTCCGTCTGCTAAGAGCAGCACCCTGCGCCTGGCCAGGCCGCGGATGCTGGGAGTAACCGAAAATCCACCGGCGCCGATGAAATGAACACC
>JAGLQA010000675.1 GCA_023137075.1 Candidatus Aminicenantota bacterium | reverse complement strand
TTAACCTTTACATTATTCTCCAGACGAGTATGTTTAAGATTTCCCTCATTATATAAATTCTTGATATGGGCAGCTCTTGCTTCCTGGAATTCTTTGACCGGTGTCTTACTCTTTTTTTCAATATAAAGATAGCAGTTCCCCCAGGAGGATATCTCCGTCACATCTTCATACTCCTCGTTAAACCGGAGCAAGATACGATTCCCATTCAACCTGGTTTCATCATTATTGATTTTGCAGTTATCGCGCATCCGCAGCGTTCTTTCAACATCATCAAATCTAAGAAAATTTGCTTTATAATTAAAGGATTTTTTTCCCCTTTTATAGGTACCGGTTGTGTGGTAAAGAAAAATCAGGTTCTTTTTAATATTTAGCCGCATCCCCTTTTTTGCAGTCCCCTCTAAGAATTTCACCCGGTAATTGACGTTCTCTTCAGTGGACACGATTTCTTGATTTAAGATAGAGAAAAGTTTACATTTAACCAGAAGATCTTCGGATTCTATTTTTGCCTTATTCGATATGGTAAAGTTATGGAAATTGCTCTCAACGACTCCGTTTTTTCCCGTTATAACGATATCATTATTTATCTTTCCCTTCTTAAATATCGTGGCTTTGATGTCCTTCATCAATATTTTATCATTCGTCTCCCTATCCGACTCAGAGCACTGAACTTCCAATACCTTGCGATTCTCTTTGTTAAACCGGATAGAAACCATCCCCTGGCCGTCGGCTTTAAACTCAGGTGGGGGGTTGATTTTCCCTTTCCCGGTTATGCCGGAAATGATTAATATAAGCGTAAACGAAAGCAGCACCACCGAAATTATTTTAAATATTTTTTTTTGATCCATTAGATGACTCCGGAATCCTTCTTATTTTGGGTACCCGGCAAATAACCGGCCCCAGGGGGAATCCTTTTCCCATTTTTTTACCACGGGCTTCCCCTTGGTATTGTACCAAATCTTATCGTGGTAGATTTCCGAAGCAAAAATAAATATATTAACGATAGGTGTATGAAAAAAAAGTTTCTGAATATATTTAAGCGGGGAATCATGCCAGAACAACCGCCCGGTGCCGGTGGCCAGGTTTACGCCGACTTTAAAATTCCAGTTTTCCTTAACTGCATCTTCATCGCCAAGAATTTCAATCTCTGCCGGGTCCGCAATCCCGAGCCGATGTTCATGAGATAGGGCAATGCAGGGCAATTTGCGCCAGTCAAATCCCATGATTTTTGCTGCCACAGAATCGATAGCCACCTGGTCGGCGGAAGCTAAGATGACATGTTTATCATGGGGTTTTACTGTCCGGGGGCCCGGTCCCGATCCGGCGGTTGTGCCGTCCATGGTGGCAAACATCCCGCTGTGAATCTCCCTGCCGATGGCCAGCAGGTCCACCAGGGTTTCATGAATCCAGGTATGGGTATAGTGACGCCGGTAATTCAATAGACCACCGAAGGCATTCTTGAGAGCACCGGTATAAGTGGTATAGGAGTGAGTTTTTACAGTGGGCAGGTGGACGATATTCTTTCCTACAAAAAAATCCGGTATCCTGAAGCCCTGGGGGAATATTTTATGGAGAGCCAGGGTTTTGAATTTGGGCTTATATTCGATCCACTTCATGTCCTTGTCCTTAAAATTAAACAGAACCGGGATTTTATACCGTTCGTAAAGGGGTTTAAATTTCAGGTCTTCTTCGCCTTTCTCAGGCAGGGTAACCACGGTATGGTTGTGAACCGCGGCCAGATCGTTATATCCTGCTTTCTTCAGGGCCAGAATTGTTCCTTCCAATTGCCAGGGGGTAGTGTTGACACCGGGAAAAACATTGTGCCAGGTAATATTGTCCTTCAAAATGGTTTGTGATGACGCATCCAATGCTTTATCGATATCTGCCAGTTCACACAGCCGCTGGTAATCTTCTAGTACCGTTTCCGGTGTTGTCTTTAGAATCGCAACTTTTGCTTTGCTCATTTAAATTTCCTTTTTTTGATTTTCACATGCTATTATAACAAATTTTCTCACTTTAGTAAAAAAACAACCCGCCAACTTCCCTTGATGCGGGGTTGACTATTGGGGATTATTAATATAAAATTGGTTCTGAATTAAAAGGAGCTCCCATGGCAAAAAAAGCATTAATCACCGGAATTACCGGACAGGATGGATCGTACCTGGCCGATCTCTTACTTGATAAGGGTTACGAAGTCTACGGTATGGTACGCAGATCAAGTATGGAAAAATTTGACAGGATAGAACATATCAAAGAGAAGATCAATATAAGACAGGCTGACCTTTTAGATCAATTCTCGATTATCAAATTAATGGATGAAATCAGGCCCGATGAAGTGTATAACCTTGCGGCCATGAGTTTTGTACCCACCTCATGGAATCAACCGGTACTAACCGCCGAATTCACGGCAGTCGGAGTAACGCGAATGTTGGAAGCAATCCGGGCCATAGACCAGAAGATCAGGTTCTACCAGGCCTCTTCCTCCGAGATGTTCGGAAAGGTGCAGGAGATCCCCCAGAGTGAAAAGACCCCCTTCCATCCCAGGAGTCCTTACGGGGTTGCCAAAGTCTACGGGCACTGGATAACGGTTAATTATAGAGAGAGTTATGATATTTTCGGGACTTCGGGGATTCTTTTTAACCATGAATCTCCCAGGAGAGGAATCGAGTTTGTTACCCGTAAAGTAACCTACAATGCGGCCAAAATAAAATTAGGCCTCACCACCGAATTGCGCATGGGCAACCTTGATGCCAAGAGAGACTGGGGTTTTGCCGGAGATTATGTGAAAGCCATGTGGTTGATGCTCCAGCATGACGAACCGGACAACTATGTCGTTGCCACGGGTGAGACCCATTCGGTAAGAGACCTGGTGGAAGCGGCATTCACGCACCTTGATCTGGATTACAAAGAACATGTGATTATCGATAAAAAGTATATCAGGCCGGCAGAGGTGGACCTCTTGATCGGGGATTCATCCAAGGCAAAAAAGATATTAGGCTGGGAGCCGGAATTCAGTTTTGAAGAACTTGTCAAGATGATGGTTGATGCGGACATGAAATTGTTAAAAAAAGAGTGCGGGAAATAAAGAAAATCCGAAATCCGAATTACGAAATACGAAACAAATTCAAATGACTGAAGAATTACATAATAAAAGCTCCAATGTTTTGAATTTGTAACTTAGATACATGAGGTAATAACGATGAACTATCAAGAGGATCGTCCCTGGGGTAGTTTTGAAATTCTGCATGAAGAAGAGTGCTTAAAAGTAAAGAGAATCCTGGTGAAACCGGGTAAAAGGCTTTCTCTCCAGAGCCATAAACAGCGGTCGGAGAACTGGGTCATCATCCGGGGGGACGCCCTGGTAACCATAGATGAGGAAACGATTCCATGCTCAGCCAACCAATCGATCTTTATCCCTTCCGGGATCAAACATAGAATCACAAATGTAGGCGAAGAAGATGTGATTTTTATCGAGGTGCAGACCGGCTCTTACTTTGGTGAAGACGACATCGTCCGCTACGAAGACGATTTCAAACGGGCTTAAATAATTAGCTTCAATCTTTGACCGGTTCAAAGACTAAATACATGACA
>JAGLQA010000674.1 GCA_023137075.1 Candidatus Aminicenantota bacterium | reverse complement strand
ATACTTTCGCGTGACGGAGTCACCCGCACCTTTGACGCTAAGGCTACCGGAACCGTTTTCGGCAGCGGCGTGGGCGTCGTAGTACTGCGGCGCTTAGAGGATGCCGCGGCTGATGGTGATTTCATTCACGCGGTGATTAAAGGCTCCGCCATAAATAATGACGGTTCCGCCAAGGTCGGCTTCACCGCCCCCAGTGTAGAGGGACAGGCCAGGGTTATCACAGAAGCCCAGGGTGTGGCAGGTATAGATACCGAGACCATTACCTACGTCGAAGCTCACGGTACAGCGACCAACTTAGGAGATCCCATCGAGATCGAAGCGCTTACCCAGGCCTTTCGGCAAAAGACCCGGAAAAAAGGTTATTGTGCCATCGGCTCGGTAAAAAGTAATTTCGGGCACTTAGCCACGGCAGCCGGTATAGCCGGTTTGATAAAAACCGTACTGGCGATGCGGCATCGAATAATACCACCCAGTCTTAATTTTGAGAGCCCCAACCCGCAAATAAAATTCGAGGAGACCCCTTTTTATGTGAACCGGGAATGTCGTGATTGGCAGGTGGACGGTCAGCCGCGCCGGGCCGGCGTCAGTTCTTTCGGCATGGGCGGCACCAATGCTCATATAATCCTGGAAGAACCCCCGGTGAGGGAGGAGTCACAGGATACGGCAGGTTCCCACCTGTTGTTGATGTCTGCCAAAACAAGTACCGCATTAGATAAAGCCGGGGAAAACCTGCTGGAATATTTGAAAAATAATCCCGGGGTACCGATGGCTGATATTGCCTATACCTTGCAGATGGGCCGTGTTCCCCTCGAGCACCGGCGCATATTAGTATGTGATGGACGGGAAGATGCCGTAACAGCCTTAGAGAAAAGGGATCCCCAAAAATTATTTACTCAATATACGGAAGCGAAGGAGTGCCCGGTGGCCTTCATGTTTCCCGGTTTAGGCGATCATTATCCCGATATGGCCCTGGAATTGTATCAATCTATCGATATCTTTCGTAATACGGTGGATGAATGCTGTGAAATATTAAAACCCTTGATGGGGTTGGATTTGCACGAGGTGATTTTTCCGGGAAAATCAGGAGAAAAAAGTTCGCGGTCCCGGGAAACAAAACTCGACCTTAAAAAACTAATGGGACGTGAAGAGGGCGAACAAAAAACAGACCCGGCGACAGAACGGTTGAATCAAACCGCCTTCGCCCAACCGTCTATCTTTGTCATCGAGTACAGTTTAGCCCAAACACTCATTGCCTGGGGTATTCATCCTCAAGCGATGATCGGCCACAGCATCGGGGAATACGTGGCTGCCTGTACGGCGGGTGTATTCTCCCTGACAGATGCCTTAAAACTGGTTGTTGCCCGGGCCCGGATGATCGATGACCTCCCCGGTGGAGGAATGCTTGCTGTTCCCATGCCGGAAGAAGAAGTAAAACCTTTTATCGTTGGCGAGGGACTCTCTTTATCAGCCGTGAATACGCCCAATTTATGCATTCTTTCCGGTACCAAGGAAGCGGTAAAAGCGGTGTCACAGGCCCTCCTGAAAAAAAATATCGCGTCCCGCCAGGTACAGACCTCCCATGCTTTTCATTCCGTAATGATGGAACCTATCCGGGAATCCTTAATAAAAACGACAAAAGGCTTAAAACTGCACGAACCGGAAATTCCCTACGTATCCAACCTGACCGGTGACTGGGTAACCGGGGCGGAAATCACCGACCCGCGGTTCTGGGCCAATCACACCCGGCAGCCCGTTCGCTTCGCCGACGGCACTGCCCGGTTGTTGAAAGAGACTTCATGCGTTTTAATAGAAGTGGGACCGGGTCGCACCCTGACCGCAATGGGTATGCAAAACCCGGCCACCAATGGGAATTTTTCGAGATTTTCTCCCCTGATGCGAAATGTTAACGAACCGCGGAGCGATATGGAAGCTTTATTGAACGGTCTCGGCAATATGTGGTTGAACGGCGTGTCCATCGACTGGCAGGTGCTTCACGGAGACAACCCCCGGTTTCGTATCCCACTGCCCACATATCCCTTTGAGCGGCAGCGTTATTGGATTGAACCGGAAACCGATGATTTCATGCAGGGAAAAAGAACGACCGGCCCGGGGGAACCCTTTTATCTTCCTGCCTGGAAAAACACCTCCCCCAATTACGCGGAAAAAAGTAAGGAACCGGGTTGTTACTTAGTATTCAGAACTGTTAGAGGTGCTGCCGGTGGGCTAAGTAAAAAATTAGCCCGGGAACTCCACCGGGTCGGGCATAGGGTGATTACTGTCCGGGAAGGGAAAAAGTTTTCAGCCCGGGAAAATAATTACACCATTCGCTCCAGTCATGGAGAAGATTACCGGAAACTGTTCTCAGCCCTAATAGACAAAGGTCTGAAACCGAGGGGTGTATTCCATCTATGGAACGTGGCGCCGGTGGGTAAAAAGGCCCTGAAAGCCACGGAAGCCTTTCTCTGGCGCAGTTTTTTCAGTTTGTTTTTTATTGCCCGGGCAGCGAAACAACACGAAGTGCCGGAGGGATTTCAAATAATGGTTATCTCCAGTAATGTTCAGCAGGTTATGGGGGATGAAGAACTTCACCCGGAAAGAGCCATGCTGTTAGGCCCCTGTAAAGTCATCCCCCAGGAAATAGCCGGGATTTTGTGCTGCAGTATAGACATCCCGGTTCCAAAGGCAAAATCCCCACAGGAAACTTTTATCATAAACCAGGTCATTTCGGAGTTAGGCAGACCAGACCGGGAAACAGTGATTGCCTTACGGGGAAAAAACCGCTGGGTACAATTCTATGAACCGGTATCTTTCCCCCATATCCCGGAAAACACAACCCCAAAGTTGCGCCGGGAAGGAGTTTACCTAGTAACCGAGGATTACAGGGGAATCACTCTTCAATTGGCCCTATTTTTAGCCCGTGAACTGAATGCCCGGTTGATATTGGTGACCTATACCATACTACCTGAGCCCAAAGACAGGGATAAATGGGTGGAAACACACGGCCCCCAGGACCCGACAAGCCGGCTGATCCTGACAGTACGGGAATTGGAAGCCATAAAAGCGGATATCATCATGGTACGGGCGAATATATCCGATTTATCCCAGATGGAGAAAATCATTCGTGCCGGTCGCGAGCAGTATGGCGCCATTCATGGGGTGATTCACGGCACCGGTATGTCGGTGGGTGAACAGGGTTCCGGCTTGCAGTCCTTAGTGGGTAACCTGGCTCCCAAAATTCGCGGCATCCGCATTCTTAATGAACTCTTCCGGGACATTCCCTTAGACTTTACGGTGTTGTGCTCCAGCCTGAGTTCGGAAATCGGCGGTCCGGGACAAATTGCCAATGCCGCGTCCGAATCATTTCTGAATGCCTATGCGCGGTCTTCTTCGGAAAACAGAAACCACCCGACCCTTTCCGTAAAATGGGACAGGGAACTATCGGACGACTCGTTATGGCAGGCATTTTTGAGAATTCTCCACGGCGCCCGCTCGCCCCAGGTTATCGTTTGTGAACGGGATTTCTTTTGCTTATTAGAGCAGGGAAGCGATGAAGTCGAAGAGTTGGAACAACATAAAGAAGACAAAAGCAACAGCGGGTATGCCCGTCCCAATCTCCCAACCGAATACATTTCCCCCAGTGGAGACCTGGAAGAGCAATTAGCGGATATGTGGGGGGACCTGCTTGGTGTAAAGGACGTCGGCCGGAACGATAGTTTCTTCCGCCTCGGCGGGCACTCTTTGGTGGCCTTACAACTACTCAACCGAGTCAGGGAAACCTTTGATGTGGAAATGTCGGCCGAGACTTCTTTTGAAGCTCCAACCATCGCCGAACTGGCCGAACGAATCAAAAAGGCCAGGGTCAGCAATGAGGGAGCGGCATCGGTCATTATCCCGGTTTCACGTGAGGAAGGCGTCCCGCTATCCTTAAATCAACAGGAAACCTGGGATGAGAGCCATGATCAAAAAAGTGAAATTTTCAACTTAGTGGCCACGGTTCGCTTGCAAGGAAAACTCGACATGACCGTTATGGAAGAGAGTTTAAATCACCTGATTGTACGTCATGAGATTTTACGCACCACCTTCATAAAAAAAGACAAAGAACCCAGGCAGTTTATTACCGCTGCCCCATCACTAAATTTATCAGTCATTGACTGGCGAAAATCAACCGCGGACGATCAACCGGGTCGCATAGATAAATTAATCGAAGAGGAAATCCGCTTTAACTTCGATCTGGCTGAAAAGCCGCCGTGGCGTTTGAAAATAGCGGCCCTGACTGATGATGAGCATATGTTATTTATTAATTGCCACCCGGTCATTATGGATGAACG
>JAGLQA010000673.1 GCA_023137075.1 Candidatus Aminicenantota bacterium | reverse complement strand
AAAATAGTTCTCGGACAACCTGACAAGACTTGACCCCTTATTTCTTATTTCTCTACTCTCTCCGACTCTCAATTTTAGTATGGCCTCTTTCGTTTAATTTTGTAGTAAATCAATTCTTGTTGCAATGACCATAGTTTTTCACCTTTAGTAATATTAAAAAATTTAGTTGTGACGATCTGTTTACCTTTTCTCTTTTTCATATAGCCTGTCCAAAGATTCCCCACAATATATCCAACAATTAATTTCTCTTTGCCTTCAAAAATTTGTATTTCTTTGTGTACTTTGCATGGTATTTTTTGTTCTGGAATTTTAAATTTAGTGATTAATTTAAGATCTGGAATTGAATATCGACAAATATGAGAATTTTTTTGTAAAATCACATCATTATTTCGGGTTTGCCCCAAAAAGATCACCTTAAACCCATTCATGCTTTTTTCTTTAATTCTTTTAATAAGATTCCCGTTTAAATCTAAAACTTCTATCCCAAACAATCCATTTGGCTTTCTTATTTTTTTATCGGGTTTATGATAATAAGAGAATTTTATTAAGTAATTCCCTGCTGCTACAACCCGATAATCACCACTGATATTCCGTGGAATATCTAATACTTTTACCTTATTATTCTTGGAATTAAAAACCATCATAAAATCTTTATCTCGGAGATGATCGATAAAAATGAAGAACCAATCTTTAGATGACGATTCAGGATTATCAAAGTAGTGTAAACTGTGGGGAAATCCCAACTCTTTAATCGTTCTCTCACTATCTTTTATTGGGTGAATTCCTTTGTTATTTAATTCATATAAAACCCTGAAATCAGTTACTACTGCTACTTTTTCAGAGAAACCCAGCAATCGATAACACCCTTTTCCTTTTACTTCTCCAGATTGTAAATCAAAATTAATCCAATCTCTTTCACGAGGTATAAGACCATCATAACCATATCTAGCTATTCGAAATAAGAATAACTGGTCATTGGTAGGCATGAAACTTTCATAATTAAAAAATTTTGCTTCTCTAGGATTCTTAATACATCCGTTATACAATTTCCAAACTGCTTCAAGGTATCTATCCTTTTTGTTCCATTTGAAATCAATCAGGGGCATTAAATCGTCTTTGTTAGTCGATATATTAATAAGATTGATTTTCCAATTGATGTTCCCATTTCGAATATACCTAGAAACTAAGTGGTTTCCCTCGATTATAATCAATTCTTTTTTTTGTGCCTGTACAAATTTTGCAATATACCCAATTGGTTCAGTCTTCCAAAGAATTTGCTTATTGATATAGTCAACGTTTATCATAATTGATTTGCTATTACCTTTCTTTTGACTTGTCTCAAATACAATTAATGCATATTTTTTATAAAATGCTATGATTTTGCCTTGTGCATATCCAGATGGGTATGCAACAGAAGATCCGAGAATTTCTATTAAGACTAACAATAGCAGAAATCCTCCTAAAAAGATTTTTTCCTTAGTGCTCATTTTGTAAGCGCATATAAATGTGTCTAAAAACCAATGATACCAATATAAATTTATTTTTTCAAGTCAATTTCCGAAATATTCATGGGTAAAACTAATCAGAACTAATCAGGGTCAAGTCTTGTTTTGCAACATTTGCTATGAAAAAATGTACTAAAACAAGACTTGACCCCTTATTTGAGAAGTGAAGGATTATTCGGAAATTTTAAAATATGTAAGAAAAAATGTAGATTCATGGAAATTTGAAAAGTGTATTAAACCAATATTAAATATCTATCCTGAAGAATGTTACCGGATCATTACAAAAAAAACTGACGAGTTCCTTGAAAATCATAAAGCACGACGTTATTATCAGGAAGCTGCTCGGTGGTTGGAATTACTTTTAAAAATTGAAAGTGCTGAGGTGAGAAAAAGGACGGTAACTTATTTTGAAAACATGAAAATCAGATATAAGACCCGCCGGGCTTTAATGGATGAGTTAAAAAAGGCGGGAATTATAACATAAGTACAGTATTAATCGAATCCATTTAGAGAGCAGGTATTTAGACAGTGGATCTATCCAGGCGGTTTGAGAATTCGGATTACCTCCGGCACATATTCCCGTTTCTCGCCGACTATCCTGGAATAGACCCAGACAATCAGGAAACCGACGGCACAGGCCAGGAGAGCGATTGCCAGCGACATCATCTCGGGATCGAAACCGGGAAAACTCCGTTTCCCTATTTCCATCCCCACGATTGCCCCCAGGGCAAGAAAAATCACCGGGATTATATAGAACATAAAGGATATCTTCCATATCGATTTTGACGAGAGTTTTAAACGCACCCGGTCTCCCACTTTGCTGTCGGCAGTATTGATCGCTTCGGCCTCCATATCCCCGGAACCGCCGAGAGAGCTGCAGACCCCGCCGCTTTTGCAGCCGTCGCAGGCCGAACTTCTCCGTACCAGGACCCAGGCTTTATCTCCGGCAATTTTTGTTATGGTACCTTCTTCTGTGCTCATAATAACCTCAAATCCATTATATCACGGATATATGAATATCATCAACATTTGAATGTCCGCGAGTCATTTTCCCTGACAAATAGTCATGGACATTTTGCCTTTTTACTCTTTTTTTGTTATAGTATATTCTTAAAGAAATAATGTTTCTTCAGCAAGGAGTTTAATATGAAAAGAGCAATTCTCATCTTAACTTTCTTTTTCCTGAATACGGCCTGGTTCTGCCACGCCGCACCAAAGCCGCAGGCAGCGAAGGAGTTAACCGGGGAAAAGGATAAAATCAGTTATACAATCGGTTATGATATGGGAATGCAGTATAAACGGATCCTGCTTAACACCAACTTTGAAAGTATGTTGAAAGGATTCAGGGATGCGGTAACCGGTAATAACCCGGCCATTGCGAAAGACCAATTAGAGAAAATTATGCAGCAATTTTTCCGGGATTTGAGGAAAAAAGAAGAAGAAGAAAGTAAAAAATCAGGCGAAAAAAATAAAAAGGAGGGAGACGCTTTCTTAAAGGGAAATGCCCTGAAAGAAGGAGTACAAACAACGAAAAGCGGGCTGCAGTATAAAATCCTGCGAGAAGGAACCGGCCCCAAACCCGGCGCTAACGATACGGTTTCGATCCACTACAAGGGATACCTGATCGACGGAACGGAATTCCATAACTCCTACAAAAGCGGCAAACCCGTCAGTTTTCCGATACTCAAAACCTTTCCCGGCTGGTCGGAAGCGCTCCGCATGATGAACGTCGGCTCCAAATGGGAAGTGTTCCTGCCTTCGGACCTTGCCTTTGGCCAGGAGGGCCTGGGAAACGTTGTCGGCCCACACGCTGTGGTAATTTTCGATCTTGAACTTATCGAAACAAAACCCGCAGATAAATAGAAATAAACTCTCGTTGATAAAAGC
>JAGLQA010000672.1 GCA_023137075.1 Candidatus Aminicenantota bacterium | reverse complement strand
TTCATCTCCCAGGCTTCATCTTCCAAGTAGAGATGGAAATTTCCGCTCAGGCGGTTGCCGCCTCGCTTGCTCACGAAGTTCAACCGGGTGCCGCCGGTGTAGGACGTGATGTCGTTAGCGGCAAGCGTCACCTGGATCTCTTCAAAGGTGTTGGTATTAAGGTAAGCCGGCGCGCTGCCGATGGCCTGGGGTCCGCTGATATTCACACCGTCTACCAACCAGGTAGTGTCATTCGAATTAGCTCCCAAACCGTAAAAGGGATACTGTGCACCCGATTCGCTGCCCCCCACGTCTTCCCGGTCCAACAACATCCCCGGAACAAGATTTATAATGCTCCAGGGGTTGCGGCCCGTGGGCAGCGATTGCAGCATTTCGTTGGTGATATGAACATTTTTCTCCGCTGCGCGCACATCGATCGCGCCGTCGTCGCTGCTCATAACCACCGCCGGATCGGCGGCCCCACTCTCCATATTGACGCGCAGGTTTTTATCCTGCCCGGTGAATATCCTGATATCTTTGTAAATGACGGTTTTGAAACCCGCTTTCTCGCAGGTCAGTTGATAGGTGCCGGGAGGCAAATTGAGTAACCTGAAATTCCCTCTCGCCGATGTGGTTGTAACCGTTTTACCGGTATTTTCATTCGTCAACGTGACCGTCACACCGGGTATGCCGGAGCCGCCGGTTTGAATGATTGTTCCGTGGATGCCCGCCTGTTTCGATTGTGAAAAGAGCAACGCAGTGAACATAATCAGTGCTGCCGTAATAATGAACTGTTTTTTCATTTTAAAACCTTCTAATTTGATTTTATCTGATTTTAAGCAAATTTTGAAAGGTAATTTGCGAATTTTAAATTATTTATTTGAGCAAACATGATCTTAAAAATTTACCCTGACCCCGAATTGAAAGATGCCCGGATTAAGAATTCGCAGCGGTTGGCCGGTAGTAGAAGATCCCAGCAGGGGATTCACCTGCAGGGTGGTTGAATTATTGGTAATATTGTAGCCGTTTACAAATAAGGTGACTGCCGCGGTTGAAGATATATTAAAGCTCTTTTCGAGACCCAGGTTCAGCATCCAGAAGGCTGGGAGTCTACTATCACCAAATTTCTTACCGGGCTCATACATTTGAGTCCAACCAAGGCCACCTCCTCTCTTAAGGAGCTCATAATTTGGGATTATATAACCTTCCCTGGCCTGGAAAACACCGGTGAGATTAAATCCATAGGGCAGCTGCACTAGACCGGCAATTTTCAACTGCCAGCGAGCATTAACATAGACACCGGAAAGACCTGATCCTTCCGACTCCAGGGCTGCAGACCCACCGTCGAAAAAAGCGAAGTTAGTCTTGTCAAAATATTCATCAGGGTCATAGTGACTCTTCCAATCGGAAAGAGTTAAAGAAGCATCTAACATCCAGCCGTGAGAAAGTTTCTTAGAGAGAACTAATTGTAGTGCCTTGTAGGTGTTGTACGTACCGCTGCTGTGATTGGTTCTGTAGATGGCATTCGGTTCATAGTATCTCTGGTAAAAGGGTTTTGTGGTACCATCCTCAAAGACATAGTCGCCGGCCTCATACCAGTTTTCTGCTGTCTCTAAGCGTGGTTTTGATCCACGCCACCATGGGTATTCTTTAAACATACCCCTGTCCCAGGTTAAATTGGTTTTCTTTTTATAATAAGCATTCAAGACAATAATAAAATCTTCACCCAGCGCTTTTTCAAAAGCCAGAGTTAACTCTGTGAGAAGCGGAGAATTGTAATCAGGATCGATCTTGTTAAAATTCTCGGGCGCGATTATCCATGGTAACGGTCCCCAAAAGTAGGGATATTCCTCGCTCCATTCCCCCCAATCCACTTCTAAATTATTATCCTTATCATCCCAATAAACATCGACTTCTCTTAAACCAACAGGCCAAAGTAAACGGGCAAAACTGTTGCCGGCCTGGGATCCGTACCTGGCATAGGTAGCTTTCAGCACATTCTTGCCATTGCCATTAATGTCATAGGTTAACGAAATCCTGGGAGAGAGAACTTCAAAGGCAGCAGGTATACCCCCGGCTGGGATAGATAAATCACCCATGATTTTGTAATCCGCAAAGATTGGGAGTCCGTTAAAAGTTAATCCCTGAACTGTTGTCTCATTAAAAGAACCTGTCTCCCTGTCATAGCGCAGACCAATATTAGCGGTTAGACTGCCAAAGGAAAGTGCATCGCAGAGATAGATGGAGGTTCTCTTGAATCCCACATCAAAAACATTATCACATCTCCACCAGATCTCTTTATAAAATTGGGGATTGTTTCTATCATAGACAAACAGTGTTCTCTGGTTGGGGTACAAGGTCTGGGATGTGGTGTCCGCCGAATAATAATCCACACCAAAACGAATCTCATGATCAGTTCCCATAAAGCTCTCTATAAAGTAGTTGCCGTCTAAAGAGAAATTTCGACTCTCAGTATTAGTAGTATAATATACATGAGAACCTGTCCAGTACTTGTTGGGTACCCGATAATAAAACCAATCTGGTCCTGGTTCGTGAGTAATTATGTAGTTATTGTTTAATTTGTTAGCTTTGGGATTGAGAGTGAAGCTGCTGTCCACGTATGCTAACTTTCCATTTAACGTCAGGTTGCCTATTTCATGCTGCAAGCTGGCCTGGTATACCAGGTGCGGAGTGGTTTGATCCCGGGCCGTTTCCGGGGACTGGTTGCCTGCGCCCAGCGCGTATACATCCCATTTTTTCTTGCCATCCCGGGAAAATTTAACGGAACCTGCCGTCTTACCGAAAGAAAAATCGATCTTTCCGTATGACCCGGCAATCCAGGCGGCAGCTTCACCCTGGTAGATGTCACGGGCATGGATATCCTGGATGGCATAAGAACCGAAAAACCACAACTTATCCTTGATAATCGGCCCACCGAGGCCGCCGCCGTACTGGTAAAGCCTGAATATCCCGGGTGAACCCCAACCCTTGTCGGTTATGGATTGGGGCAGATTTTGCTTCATCTCCCAGGCCTCATCTTCCAAGTAGAGATGGAAATTCCCGCCCAGGCGGTTGCCGCCTCGCTTGCTCACGAAGTTCAACCGGGTGCCGCCGGTGTAGGACGTGATGTCGTTAGCGGCAAGCGTCACCTGGATCTCTTCAAAGGTGTTGGTGTTCAGATAGGCCGGCGCGCTGCCGATGGCCTGGGGTCCGCTGATATTCACACCGTCTACCAACCAGGCAGTGTCATTCGGATTTGCTCCCAAACCGTAGAAGGGATACTGCGTACCCGATTCGCTGCCCCCCACATCTTCCCGGTCCAACAACATCCCCGGAACAAGATTTATAATGCTCCAGGGGTTGCGGCCCGTGGGCAGCGATTGCAGCATTTCGTTGGTGATATGAACATTTTTCTCCGCTGCGCGCACATCGATCGCGCCGTCGTCGCTGCTCATAACCACCGCCGGATCGGCGGCCCCACTCTCCATTTCGATGCGCAGGTTTTTATCCTGTCCGGTGAATGTCCTGATATCTTTGTAAATGACGGTTTTGAAACCCGCTTTCTCGCAGGTCAGTTGATAGATCCCGGGAGGCAAATTGAGTAACCTGAAATTTCCTCCCGCCGATGTGGTTGTAACCGTTTTACCGGTACTCTCACCGGTCAACGTGACCATCACGCCGGGTATGCCGGAGCCGCCGGTTTGAATGATTGTTCCGTGGATGCCTGCCTGTTTTGATTGTGAAAAAAGCAATGTGGTGAGCATTATCATTGCTGCCGTAATAATAAACTGTTTTTTCATTTTAAAACCTTCTAATTTGATTTTATCTGATTTTAAGCAAATTTTGAAAGGTAATTTGCGAATTTTAAATTATTTATTTGAGCAAACATGATCTTAAAAATTTACCCTGACCCCGAATTGAAAGATGCCCGGATTAAGAATTCGCAGCGGTTGGCCGGTAGTAGAAG
>JAGLQA010000671.1 GCA_023137075.1 Candidatus Aminicenantota bacterium | reverse complement strand
ATTTTATAGAACCAAAAATTTAAAACTGGGCTCTCGGGGTAAATTTTAACAGGCTGTCCTAGAACTAAACCTCTAATCAACAATCGATAATAACTCCATCTCTTTAAGCAGTACGGCATTAATCATCTCCTCAAGTTCTACATTCTTTTCAACAGCTTTCTTGCTAAAAAAAAACCTGACTTTTTTATTAAGATTTACCGGGATCTCTAATTCTTCCAGGGGATGGTAGAATTTCCCCTGCTCCGCTTTAGAAAAATCATACTCTTTTTCCATAAATTTATTTCCTCCTGTTAAAATAAGGATAAAAAATGCCGGTTGGATTTCAAAATCCTCGGTGAATAGTGGGGGAGGGCAAGTTACATATCACCTGGTATAGCGGAAATGCCACCACCCGGTTTTTGGTGTTGCCAGGCCATTACTTCTGATTGCCCAGACTCGCCACCTGCCGGGTTGGGCACCGACAAAATTAAATGTATAACCGTTAGTTCTGATTATGGGGACAATTACTGATCCGGACCAGGTATTTCCGGACTTGAATTGGTGCTCAACCGTATAACTTCTGGCGCCCGGTACGGCTGTCCATTTCAAAGTTGTACGGCGAGGATAGTGATGGAAAACAATCCCATCAACAGGCGCTACTTGTTTTGGTTTTAATACAAGAACCGGTAAGGAAACTTTTTCGAAAAATTCGATAGTATTGTAGTTCGTTCTTTTTGAACTTGCTTGATAGTTTTTATACACATCCACTTTCAGTCTACGTGTTCCGGCAGTGTGAATGGCCAATAGGGTTCTATTACCGCTGGAGCTAAACACTACGGTAAGTGCCCGTGCATCCGACTCAAGGTTCGCACTAACACTTGAGGCATAGACCTTTGCAGCCTGTTCTCCCCGGTCACAATCCTTTGGGTGACATTTGCTCCAGGCATGGACAGTCACGCTTGCTCCTGTTGCCTGGATTCTAAGCTTCGTTATCCCTCTCGTATTGGGATCGCTATTTTTCCAGAGACCGGTAAACTGGGAAATTCTCGCAAAAGATGGCGCTGTTAGGGAAATCACCAATGCAAAAAAAACGAAACAACCAGTTATTTTTTTCATCTTTCCTCCTTTTAATTTTAAAAGCTGACAAAAGAACTGTTTTTTCATTAAGAGAATATATTAGAAAAAAAAATAAAAGAAGTCAATAAGCTTGATATTTGGGGTCGATTCAAATATGGAAATAAAAAGTAAGACACCGCCCTTCACTTTCCCATAAAGGGATTCCCATTATTCCGGTTAATTGTAGATGAAGCGGAGTTCTGTGCTGAAATTGTTTTTTCATTAGAAGTGGCAATAGTCACGCCCTGCGCATCTACCGCCGAAAACTTATACATATAGGATTTACCCTTATCGAGGTATTTATCGTAATATAAATATGTACTTCCCTGCAATTGGGAACCGGGAATTTCTTCGATCGACGCATAGTTACCAGCCGTTTCTTTCCTATAAATCACATATTTCGCCACCGCGATGCCGCTCGGGTTATTTACTTCTAACTCGATTTTCCCATACTGCCTTTTGATTATCCAGGCAGACTCGGTTTCTCTCGAGACGTTGAGAGATAAGTTGATCTCATAGGCGGTATAATCCTGGCTGCCGCGGTCTGAAGTTACCGTATTATAAGTCCTCTGTGCCGGGTTAAAAGCATAGCCTGTCTTTGACGGAGTCACAGTACCGGACCAGTTTTTTTCTACAGTATGATTGTAATAGCCGTCCTGGTTTGTTGTAGTTGTACCGCCGCTGTTGGAAAAGGTGAGGGCTACATCGGGTATGGCAGAGCTGCTGCTTGTTATAGTTCCTGAAATCGAGGGATTATTCAAAGTTTTAAATTCCCGGATCTTCCCGTAACTTGTACCTACGGAATTTTTCGCATAAGCCACTACATAATAAGTTGTGTTTGGTGTTAACTCGGTTATATAACTGGTAAAAGAACCGGTCCCGTTGCCGTCCACGGTATTTATGTCGCCGGTGGTAGGATTGCCCGTTTTATTCCAGCACACGCCCCTGTATAGAACTGCCGCGCCCCCGTCAGATGTTACCTTACCGCCGCATACAGCGGAAGTTGAAGTTATCGACGAGACCTGCCTGGTTGTCACAATAGGAACCGCCAAGGGCGGATAGGGATTTAGCTTTGTAACAAAAACATCAATGCTTCCTCGATTAGCCTGGTACTGGTCCAGGGTGGGGAAATCGGTACTAAATGTATTCCCCGTCACATATACATACCCGCTGCTGTCCACTGCTATGCCACTGCCAGAGTCACTATTCGATCCCCCTAAATAGGTGGAATATAAAAGGCTTGCGGCGGCGCTCTGGGTGGTATCTACCTTTGTAATAAAAACATCACGGCCGCCTTGATCTGACTGGTATTGATCCAGGGTGGGGAAATCGGTACTATCTGTATGCCCGGTCACATATACATACCCACTGCTGTCCACTGCTATATTTTTGCCATAGTCAAGATGCGCACCCCCTAAGTAGGTGGAATATAAAAGGCTTGCGGCGCCGCTCCGAGTGGTATCTATCTTTGTAATAAAAACATCACGGACTCCTTGATCTGACTGGTATTGATCCAGGGTGGGAAAATCGGTACTCAATGTATACCCGGTCACATAAACATACTCGCTGCTGTCCACTGCTATATCACGGCCATAGTCATTACTCGCACCCCCTAAGTAGGTGGAATA
>JAGLQA010000670.1 GCA_023137075.1 Candidatus Aminicenantota bacterium | reverse complement strand
CCGGGTCCCAATTTTTTTAGCAACCGGAAATGGGCGACGCTTGCAAATTCGGAAATTTTTTATTTGTTTTCCATTCTTAAAATGTACCTTCTTCATATTTCTATAAAGACTAACGAAGAAGTGATGTGAGCGATGATACAATAATGATAATGCATATAGCAAGGTGTATTATGAATGCGTACCCGCGAACCTTAAGCATCTTCGTTACATTAGCGTATTCATTCCACGATACGGTTACAATTTTCAGCGCCGGACCGAATGAAAGTAGTGCTATCAGCGACAGCGGATTTAAAGAAGATCGTGCGAATACCGCCAAAACAAGTGTCGCGTATAGAAAAATTGTTAGTATGAGCGTAACAAAGCGACCGGAGAAGCGAGGAGTAAAAATCATGACCATTGTGTTGCGTCCTGTTCTTTCGTCATCCGTCCTGCTAATTAACTCTGACACCCATACCCACAGTCCCGTTGAAACAACAAGCGGTAGTGAAGCTAAATAAACTGTGCGGGTGAGATCTCCGGCCTGGATAAGGTAAGCTCCAATAACAGGCATCATACCAAGTCCTACGCAGAGAATTACTTCACCGCCAACTCGCTTGAAAAAGCTGAAAGGCGGTGCCACATAGAGCACACCTGCGAAAATTCCTGTGATACCAAAAATAATAAAAATGCACTTGTAAACATATTGATTTAGTTGCAGGATACTGTTTAAGTGCAGTCCAATGAGAACCGCTGCTAACAAACATATGATTCCAGTCCGGAAAAGTCGAGATTTTGTCCACTTATAAGTGAACCTATCTTCGAAGTGGGCATGCAGTAAAGAGAAACCTGCATGGAATAGTACAGTCACAATGAGAAACTCAATTGCTTCAAACCACTTGAACGAGAATCCTGGTGGATTGAGCCAGAATGGAAGCGTAGTGCCTACAAGAGCCGGGAGCAGAGAGGCTGTCCAGTAACGGTAGCCGGCAAAATGGAGAAATCCGTAAGTTGCCTTGTCTTTGTTAGTTTCTTTTCTACTAAGTTCCTTATTCATTATAATCGCTAAAATTAGTTACTTTGTCGTGAAATCCTGCCATTTTCCGGCAGAATATTTTCCCGCAAGTCTGGAAACAAGACATTTCATCTTGTAATTTTTTCCAGGGCCCTGGGGGGGCAAGTCTTGTTTTAGCTCTGTTTTTTTGCCCAAATAAGCTGAAAACTGAAGTTTATCACCTGAAATTTTATCCTCTTGAGATATATAGACCTTGTCACCTTTAAATTTAAAAATACCTTGACCTCTCTGTGTGAGGTCCATAATCTGGAAGTCCATTACAAATGTTTTATCGTTTTTCCAATTACCTTTATAAGCTCTCCAATATCCGCCAGAATATGAGATCCGGTAAACATTATCCAATCCTACTTCACCATTAATATTCATACCTCTATAACCATAGTTTAATCTAGCAAACGGGGTGTTTTTATTAAACTCAAAGGAAAAAGATTTTAAATAGTAAGGATTTGGATCATATATAAATTTTTTGCCTGAAATTTTATAAGCTGATTCAGGCAAATTATATGGTTTTGCATCATTAGGTTTTGAGATACTTTCTAGATTTTTTTTTAGTAAACCATATTTTTTAGCATTAGGTTCAAGTTCTTCATCGGACTTAATTGAAGGTAAAATATACATATGCAGTAACTGCTCAGGTAAGAAAAAATCACGGTCTTCCAGGGCACTACAAAATACCACCACCAGATTTTTTTTAGGTACAACAATTATATATTGTCCTCGGTACCCCAAAGCCATAAAATATCCTGCATCATCAATCCACCATTGATACCCATAATTATCCGATAGTGTCGCCGACCTGATTTGAGTTTTAACCGAATCATTAATCCATGATACTGGTATAATTTGCTTTTTATCCCATAAACCCTTTTTCAGATATAAGTAACCGAATTTAGCCATATCAACTGGCTTCATTCGAATTCCCCCCCACCCAAAACAGATTCCTTCAGAATTCTTCATCCAATCAACCTGATCGATACCCAAAGGCTTAAAGAGGTGTCTTTTGGCAAATTTCAAAGCATCCATGCCAGTTTGATTCTGAAGAATTGCAGAAAGCAGAAAAGTTACGCTATTACTGTACTCAAAGCTTTCCCCCGGATTTTCTTTCATAGGAATACTTAAAATAAATTTAACCCAATCCCTACTAGAGGTTAATTCCCTGAGTCCGGAAAAATTATATAAATATGAATCTTTAGTATCAAGGCCCGAGGACATGGTTAATAGATGCTTAAGGTTTATGTTTTTTTTCTTTCATCTAAATTTGATATGTTTAAACCATTAAAATAGTTAATTACAGGAGTGTTAATATTGCTAATAAGTTTTTTTTCTAAGGCAATCCCAATCAAGGATGACATTATACTTTTTGAACAGGAGTGCATTATATGCCACATCTTTTTTTTAAAAGGGTAGAAATAAGCTTCAGTAATCATATATCCGTTCCTTACAACTATGACACTTCTTATTGCCTTTCTGCTCATTGTAATGAAATTCAACATATTATTCAGAATCTCCGAATCCATACCCTGGCTTTCTGGTGTTGCATTCCTCCATTTTTCAGTAGGCCAGTAATTATCAGGTTTTGACTCAACAACTGTTTCATTACTTATTAAAAATAAAAAAACTGAAATAAGGACGAGAGTCAAAGTTTTCTTTTTCATTTTATTAAACTCCCTGAATTCAAAGCTTGATACGAAAACTTAACCATTTTAGTTTTTTTATCCTGAAAAAAAAAGAAAAGTTAATCAAAGAAAGAATAACCACAGATGCTAATCTGCGAAGTAGCCCCGCTACAGAAAAAGGTTACCTGGTTGTGAAATCCTGCCATTTTCCGGCAGAATATTTTTCCACAATTCTGAAAACACTTTAATATAGGGCGTTTACAGAGCATAATTTTCCTTTCAACTTTTAAAACTTTTT